>DATMAN010000037.1 GCA_035560005.1 Burkholderiales bacterium
GCGTCACCGAGGCGCTCAAGACCGAAGGCTTCGGCGTACTCACGGAAATCGACGTGCAAAAGACCCTGAAGGAGAAGCTCGGAGTGGAGCGCGCGCCCTATCGCATTCTCGGCGCGTGCAATCCGCCGTTTGCGCACCGGGCGCTCACGGCCGATCCAGATATCGGGCTGCTTCTGCCCTGCAACGTCGTCGTGCGGGAGGAACCGGACAAGACGGTGACTGTCGGCTTCATGGACCCGATAGCGGTGTTGCGGCTGACCGACAATCCGGAGATCGCGACGCTCGCGCGCGAAGTGCGCGCCAGGCTCGAGCGGGTGCGGGACCGTTTGGCGGCCCAGTAGACCCGAGAGGAGTCGGCGAACCGTGACAAGCGCCCCTGCGACCACACCGCTGACCCGGGAGGAATTGCGCGCAATCGATCCCTGGTGGCGCGCGGCCAATTATCTGTCGGTGGGACAGATCTACCTGCTGGACAACCCGCTGCTGCGCGAAGCCTTGCGGCCGGAGCACATCAAGCCGCGACTGCTCGGCCACTGGGGTACGACGCCGGGCCTGAACTTCATCTACGCGCACCTGAATCGCGTGATCAAACGCGACGATCTCGATGTGCTGTTTATCGCCGGTCCTGGCCACGGCGGGCCGGCAGTGGTGGCCAATACCTGGCTCGAGGGCACCTACAGCGAGCTGTACCCCAATGTCTCGCTCGATGCGCAGGGCATGGCGCGGCTGTTCAGGCAGTTCTCTTTTCCTGGCGGCGTGGGCAGTCACGCCACGCCCGAAACGCCGGGCTCCATTCACGAAGGCGGTGAACTCGGTTACTCGTTGTCGCACGCCTTCGGCGCAGCGTTGGACAATCCCGACCTGATCGTGGCCTGCGTCATCGGCGACGGCGAGGCCGAAACCGGACCGCTCGCTGCCGCCTGGCATTCGAACAAGTTCCTCAATCCGGCAACCGACGGCGCGGTGCTGCCGATCCTGCACTTGAATGGCTACAAGATCGCGAACCCGACCGTGCTCGCACGCATCCCGCACGAGGAGCTGGAGAGCCTGCTCATCGGCTTCGGCTACAAGCCGTACTTCGTCGAAGGCGAAGAGCCGGAGGCGATGCATCAGGCGATGGCTGGAACGCTCGACGCGGTCATCGGCGAGATCAAGTCGATCCAGCATGCTGCGAGGCTCAACGGTGCCGCTGCGCGACCACGCTGGCCGATGATCGTGCTCAATACGCCCAAAGGCTGGACGGGACCGAAAGAGGTAGACGGCAAGAAGACCGAGGGAAGCTGGCGTTCGCATCAAGTCCCGTTCGGCGAGGTCGCAACCAATCCTGCGCATCTCCGCCTGCTGGAGCAATGGCTGCGCAGCTATCGGCCCGAAGAGCTGTTCGATGCGAACGGAGCGCCGACGGCCGAAATACGCGCACTTGCGCCGGCGGGCTCCAGGCGCATGGGCGCGAATCCGCACGCCAACGGAGGGTTGCTGCTGAAGGACCTGCGGTTGCCGGACATCGAGGACTATGCGGTGCAGGTTCCGAAACCCGGGGCCGCGGCGGTCGAGGCGATGCGGGTGATGGGTGTCTTTCTGCGCGACGTCATGAAGCTCAATCTGGCCACGCGCAATTTCCGCGTCGTCGGGCCCGATGAGACCGCTTCGAATCGTCTGGGCGCGCTGTTCGAGGCAACAGAGCGTGCGTGGCTGGCCGAGCGCCTGCCAGAAGACGATCACCTCGCCCCGGACGGGCGCGTGATGGAGATCCTGTCGGAACACACCTGTCAGGGCTGGCTCGAGGGCTATTTGCTTACCGGCCGCCACGGCTTGTTTTCCTGCTATGAAGCCTTCATCCACATTGTGGACTCGATGTTCAACCAGCACGCCAAGTGGTTGAAGGTGGCGAAGGAGATTCCATGGCGCCGGCCGATCGCTTCGCTGAACATCGTGCTGACCTCGCATGTCTGGCGCCAGGACCACAACGGCTTCTCGCATCAGGATCCGGGCTTCATCGATCTGGTGGTGAACAAGAAGGCGGACATCATCCGCGTCTACCTGCCGCCGGACGCGAACACGCTGCTGTGCGTGATCGACCGGTGCCTGCGCTCGCGCGATCTGGTCAACGTGATCGTGGCCGGGAAGAACGAGCAGCCGCAGTGGCTCGACATGGACGCGGCGGCCAAGCATTGCTCCGCGGGCATCGGCATTTTCGAATGGGCCAGCAACGACCGCGAAGCCGAGCCCGACGTCGTGCTGGCCTGCGCGGGGGACGTGCCGACGATTGAGACGCTCGCCGCGGTGGACCTGCTGCGCAGCCTCGCGCCCGAGCTGAAGATCAGAGTGGTCAACGTGGTGGACCTGATGACCCTGCAACCGAAGGAAGAGCATCCGCACGGGCTCTCCGATCGCGACTTCGACGCGCTGTTCACCACCGACAAGCCCATCATCTTCGCCTACCACGGTTATCCCTGGCTGATCCATCGGCTCACCTATCGCCGCACCAATCACAGGAACCTGCACGTACGCGGCTACAAGGAAGAAGGCACGACCACCACCCCGTTCGACATGGCGGTGTTGAACGACATCGACCGGTTCCATCTGGTGATGGATGTCGCCGACCGCGTGCCGCTGCTTGGGTCGAAGGCGGCCTACCTGAAGCAGGCGATGCGCGACAAGCGCATCGAGCACAAGCAGTACATCCTGAAACACGGGCAGGATCTGGCCGAGGTGCGCAACTGGAAATGGCCAGCCTGAGAGCCGCGGTGGAGGACCTCGGTCCTAGGGGGCGTCCATTCGCGGAGGCGACGTCACCATGAGAACCGGCACGATCGACGTATGGCTCGAACGCCTGCAGTGCGCCGAGCCACGAGCCTCCAAGCCCCACCATGACCAACGCCAGCGGCACCACGCAGCACACCGAAGCGCCGACAGATGCAGGCACGCTGGCTGCAAGTTGAGAGCACCGAGCGGTCGCGCATGAACCCTGCATTCTTCGGTCCGGGTCAGGCTAGAGCCCGTACCCAGCTACGGAGTCAAGCGCTGTCGGAGCGATCTGCGAGCGTTTCAATGATGGGGCAGCCTTCGTGGGGCTTGCGCCGGGCGCAGCTGCTGAGCACCGACTCCAGGACGCCTGCAATGCGGTCCAGATCAGCAATCTTGTCGCGCACGAGCCGAAGCTTGTTTCTGGCGAGCGCCTGCACGTCTTCGCAATCGGCGCTGGAAAGCCGGACCAGTCCGGCGATCTCCTCCAGAGAAAACCCCAACTGCTGGGCACGCTTCACGAAGCGCAGCCGAGCCACGTCGGATTGCGTGTACGAACGGAAGCTCGCGTAGGGCTTCGGCGGCGTGGGGAGCAGTCCGATGCGCTGGTAGTAGCGCACCGTCTCTACTCCGACACCCACGGCCTTGGCCAGCTCACCGATGCGCATGGCACCTCGAAGTCAATGGACGCCGTTCTGGCGCAACGCGTCCAGGATCATGCAGTGCCTCACGGGGCCCTTGCCCGGACACGACTCGGAAAGGACCAGGAGCGCCTTCTTGATCTTTTCCAGCTCCC
>DATMAN010000038.1 GCA_035560005.1 Burkholderiales bacterium
CCGCCGATGCAGCCGGGCTGGATCGACAGCCCGCACCGCTTCGCCGAGCTGGGGAACCTGGAGCTGGAAAGCGGCGAGGCAATCCGCGGATTCGTGCAATCCTATGTGACACACGGCCGGCTGAACGCTGCGCGCGACAACGCGGTCCTGGTTTGCATTTCGCTTGCCGGCAATCATCATCGCCTCGACTTCCTGATCGGGCCGGGCAGGGCGCTCGACACCGAGCGCTATTGCGTGGTGTGCGCGGATCCGATCGGCAGCGGGATGTCGACTTCGCCGTCGAACAGCCCGTTCCAGCCGCGGATGCGCTTTCCGAAGTTCTCGATCCGGGACATGGTACATGCGCAGCACAGACTGTTGACGGAAGTGCTTGGCGTTGACCGGCTCGTGGCGGTGGTCGGGGCGTCGATGGGCGGGATGCAGGCGCTGCAGTGGTCGGTGAGCCACCCCGGTTTCATGCGCTGCGTTGTGGCCATGACACCGATGGCGAAGACCGCGCCGTGGGCGGGGATGGTGGTGCACACCGCGCGGCTCTGCCTGATGGCGGATCCCGCATGGACTGCCGACGGGTTCCGGGAAGTTCCCACGCGCGGCTGGCAAGCCTATACGGGCCTGATGAGCGCACTGCTTTCCCGCACGCCGGCTGCCGTCGCCGAATTCGCTCCCGATCCTGCGGCGGCTGCCGCTTGGTTCGAGAAACTGGTCGCGTACAACGCGACGGTGGGCTTCGATGCGCACGACTATCTTTATCAGTCGTGGGCCTACGAAGCGCACGATGTCGGCGCGAGTCCCGGAATACAGGGCGGAACGGAGGGTGCACTTAGATCGATCCAGGCGAGAACCCTGGTGCTCGCGCCGCCGCTGGACCTGTTCAACCCGGAGGAGTCCGCCCGTTGGGCCGCGCAGCGTATCCCCGGAGCCAGCTTCGTCGAGATTCCTTCGGTGCAGGGGCATCAGGCGGCGACTTCGACCCGGGCCGAGGACGCTGCTTTCCTGAACCGCGTTATCGGGGAATATATCGGTGGATGAGAGAACAAGGCTCTCACCCCTAAGGACGCCGAGGACGCGGACGAAATGCGAAACGCGGAATTGGCTCTTCCGGAGTACACGGATGACAGGTCGAGGAGGAACGGACCGGACCCGCCCTGCACCTGGATCGCCAGTACAGGAAAAATCCGACAGCAGGCGTGTGCCGAAGGCGCGCCGCGAGCAATCGCGTTTGGCTTTCCCTCGCTGTTACCCTATCCTGTTGCGCGTTTTTTTCCGAGTTGCTGTTTACCTCTGCGTCCTTCGCGTCCTCCGCGGTGAGAGCTTGATAATGAGAAAGGAGAAAACATGATCGTCGATCATCGCACCTACTGGGTGAAGCCGGGCAGGCTCAACGAATTCCTGAAGCTGTACGAAAAGGAGATGCTGCCCATCCAGCTCAAGCACCTCGGCCATTGTGTGGGCTGGTACGTCAGTAACGACATCGGACCGCTGTCGCAGGTCGTGCACATGTGGGCATACAAGGATCTCGCCGACCGGGATGCGCGGCGAGCCAGGATGATGCAGGACCCCGGCGCGGCCGCTTACCTGGAGAAGGCGCTCCCGCTGCTCGACCGGATGGAAAACAAGATCCTGCGGCCCACGTCCTTCTTCACGGTGCCGGAAATGAAGGGATGAGGTAAGGCAGCCACAATATGAAGACGAGAACGAGCGTCGCAATGATCGCCCTGTTGACCGCGAGCGGGCTGACGCTCGCACACCATGGGCGCGTGCAGGAGCACTTGCTCGAGGCCGAGGTTACGAGTTTCGGCCGCTACGCCGAGACCGGCGGCGGTTTCATCCGCACCGCGGGTCATGCGCGGGTGCGCGGCCAGGACCGGTTGCTCGAGGCGACGCTGGAGATCCCGCTTCGCATCGGGGAACGCTTCGGCTTTTGCTTCGAAGTGAGCGGCTTTCTGGAGGACGGGGAGGCGGATCTGCAGAAGATCGTCACCCACCCCGTGGTGAAGAGAGCCGGCCGAAGCGTGGACGGTTTCATCCAGGAAGTCGAACTCGCGGTCGCAAACGGGAAGGCCTCGGGCTGTATCGGCCACGTGCTCGACGCCGAGCAGGAACTCATCCCCGGCCGCTGGACCATTGCGCTGGGCGCGGGCGAGACGATGCTGGCGGAGCGCTCGTTCGAACTGCGCTAGAGTTCGATCTCGACCCGGTTCTTGCCCGCCTTCTTGGCGCGATACATCGCATCGTCGGCGCGCTTGAGCAGTGTGTGGACGTTGTCGGCGAGCCGCAAGAAGGCAATCCCCACGCTGACCGTAGGACGTCGTTGAGCGCCCGCGGTGGGGACCGGCAGCATCTCGAACGCGCGCCGGATGCGTTCGCCGATCTCGGCCGCCGACTGCGGGCTGCAGTCCGGCAGGATCACCGCGAACTCTTCCCCGCCGATCCGGAAGCATTGGTCGGCTTTGCGCACCGCGCGCTTCAGGGCTTCCCCGGCAGCCTGAAGAACGCGATCGCCCGCCGGGTGACCCAGCGTGTCGTTGTAGCGCTTGAAATCGTCGATATCGGCGATCGCCAGCGCCAGGAGGTGCCCGGATGACTTGGCCGCGGACAACAGCCCGGAGAGCGCGGTGTCGAAGTGGCGCCGATTGAACAGGCGGGTCAGCTCGTCGCGCTGACTCCAGCTCTGAAACACGTCCTTTTCCTGCCGCAGCCGCAGCATCGCCCATTGGTGCTCGCGGCCCCAGAAGTAGAGCCCGATGCCAACCAGGAGCGTACCTGCCGGGATGCCGACGTTCTCCAGCGCCAGCCACCGGCCGGTCGTGAACAGCTCGTCGAGCATGTCTTCCACCGCACCGAACGCAAGCAGGGCGAAACCGCCGAGAAGCGGCACTGCGATGCGCGCTTTGAGGTCGAGGCGCGCCGTGATCGTGAGCCAGACCAGCACCATGACCAGATAGAGGCCCTCGCTCGCAAAGTCGCCGAAGGCGACTCTGTCCCGCGAAACGGGCGGAGCCGAAAGCATGATCGCCAGTACCAGCAGCGCGCAGCCGGCTGCGACGACCCAAGGCAGGAGGCGAGTGAAGCGCATGAGGTCTCCGTCCGATGTTCGCCGAGTAGCAGGAACCTTGCCGGGTGTCGCGTAGCGGCACGACAAACCCATCGCCGCCCCGGCGCGAAGCAGCCGTATCTTCCGGCAGCGGGCAGTTTATCGCTGCCCGCACGGTGCAACGGGCACAACGCTGCCCCCTAGGGATGCCGGCATGACGGGCCAAACGTTTCGATCGATCCAGGCCCCGTTCAGGAAGCGCCACCGCGACGACCCTCAAGTCGCGCTCTTCTCGCCCAAGCCGGGCGGCTGGACACGGATGCTTCCGAGGAACAGTTGGGCTCGCTGCTGCGGCTGGCCAAGCGGTGCCGCGTCGTGCGCCAGACCCGCCCGCGACAGTCCGCGCATCGACCTGTCGTTCGTGCGCGACGCTCGTTGGCAGAGCCGCGGGCTGTTTCTGCAGGTGATTGAATCGGTTCTCTTTTCGGGTCCGATCCTTGCATCGAGCAGAGCATGCCGCTGGAATTGGCCAATAGCGAACTAAGCCCGGGGGACATTCCTTCCTTCAAGGAGCCGTGGTCGCGAATCGAACCCTTCGCACTCACCTTCGACGGCTACAAGTACTGGGGTTCGATCGACAAATGCGCGCAGATCGCGGCCAAGACTCCGGGCACGTTGACCGAGTTGCGTACCTGCCTTTTCTTCGAAGCCCGGCGCTGGAAGCATCTCGGCAAGATGCCCGACCCTGTCTCCATGAAGCGCATCCGCGCGCTGGTCTACGCCATCGCGCAAAAGGTCCGCGCGGGCGATCTGCGCTGAATCACCTCGCGGACCGCAGGCGCGAGCTGCCGCGTCCCCGACGCGATCGATCAAGACCCGACACGAGACGGCGGGCGGAACGGGGTGCGGATGGTCTTGCCCGGCAGCGCAGTTGCATGCGCTGCGCCACCACGGTTCCTGCGCCGGCGTAGAAAACAAAGAGCCGGCGCGAAAAGGCGCCGGCTTCATGCCCGGACTTTGTAAGCGATCAGTAAGCCGCGACCGGATTGCCCGGCGAGCCGGTGGCGCCCACCAGCTTGAGCGGCGCCCAGGCGAACAGGAACTCGTAGGCCTTGTCGGCGGAGAGGTCGTCGAGGTCCAGGTTCTCGAAGTTGGAGATGCCGCGGCGAACCACCAGATTCATGTGGCAGTAGGCAAACGACTCGGGCATGCCCTTGGAAAAGTCATAGGGCTCCAAGCCCCAGGTGTCGGACCCGATCATCGAGATCCTCTTCGAGGCGAGATGGTCGCACACCTCCGGCGAGACGCCGGGCTCGCCCGAGCCGAACTCGGCGTTGTCCTTCATCAACTGCTCGTCGCTCTTGACCTTCTCGCCCGCTGGCCGGCCGAGGTGATTGGTCTTCCACAGGCTGTTCCAGCCGGTGCGGAACAGCACTACGTCGCCTTGCGTTGCATCGCCGATGCCCTGACGCGAAAGCGCGGCGCGATAGTCTTCCATGGTGATCGCATAGCCCTTGGGCAGGCGCTGCACGCCCTTCAGCGCGGCCACGTCGATCAGGATGCCGCGGGTGAAGAAACCTCCGGCTTTCTCGGTGCCAAGCTTCTTGAAGCCCCGCGCTGTACCGACTTCCTGCGAGATATGGCCGTTGTAGAAGTAGTCGCCGTCCTTCCAGCCCGGCACGCCCTTGATGCGGATGGTCGGGTGGGCAAGCCCGTCCCATTGCGTGCCGACCTGGCCGATCTCGGCGGTCACCAGCTCGTCATAGAAGGTCTGGTCGAAGTTGTCGCCCGGCCAGTTGAGCGGGCCGTGGGTCGTGGTGCCCCCGCTCGGAATGCTGAGCGCGAAAGTGCGCCCGGGAACGAGCGGCATGTGGTTGCTGTATGGGTGGCCGAGCAGCGCCATCTTCCCGCGCTTGACCAGCTTGGCGGCCGCGATGCGCTTTTGCTCGGTGATGTACTTGGCACCGCCCATTTCATCGTCTGCGCCCAGTTCGCTGGGCCACCACTTCTCGTCCACCGGATTGTTTCCCGCCAGGACGCCACCCGCGCCGAAAGCGACCGCAATCGCCAGCGCCAGTTCGAGCTTCTTCATTCGTTTCTCCCCCTGTGAGTTCGTTGCTTCAGGATTGGACCGGGATACGCCGGCAGCGCCGGCTCCCTTTATCGTTCTAGTCGCTGGCCCGGAAAGTTCAAGGATGATCGGTCGCCGCAAGCCGCTCCCAGTCGTGTCGCGACGCAGCAAGCCGATCGATCGGCCACACCGCAGCCGTGGCCGGCGCTTGCGCGCAGGAACCGCGTGGCCTAGGCTCGACCTAACGAATAGCGACCACCTGCCCCGACACCCGGAACAAGCATGCGATCAGCATTTGTGTTGACCTGGATGGCGTTGGCCATACTCCCCGCGTCCGCGCAGGACGACTACACGATCGAGTCCCTGGCGGCCATCGCCGATCATCACCGGGCGCAGTTCGACTCGGAATCCATTCGCAGGCAAGGCGACTTCGCGCGCTTCGAGGTGCGCGTGACCTGGAAGGATCCCGAGCAGCGTCCGACCGGAGCACCCGCGAGCCGCGTGGTGCGTTTTCTGGCCGATTGCGCGCAAGGCCTCCTGGCCCTGGCTGCGGTCTCCCTTTACGACGAATCCGGACGACTGCTCAAGAACGCGATCGTGCCGCCGGGCAGCTGGGAGTACTCGAAGCCGGAGGCGGGTTCGCGCGAGGCCCGCTGGCTGCAATCGGCGTGCGGATAGGACACGGATCGATCGAGGAGGAAGCCATGCGTCTCGGAGGTTTCAGCGTGGTCGCGTTCGGATGCTGCATTCCACTGGCTGGAGGCGCGGCGGATCTGCGCTTCATCAATCCCGATGGCCTGTTCAAGCCTTCCACCTTCACCCAGGTCGTGATCGCCGAAGGCGGCAAGACCGTCCACATCAGCGGTCAGACCGCGCGGGACGACCAGTCCAACGTGGTGGGCGCGGGCGACGTGAAGAGGCAGGCCGAGCAGGTGTTCGAGAACCTTCGCCTCGCGGTGCAGGCGGCGGGCGCCTCGATGGCGGACGTTGCCAAGATCACGACCTTCGTCGTCAATCTCAAGCCGGAGGACCGCGTATGGATCGGCGAGATGGTGAAGAAGAACTTCCCGAAGCCTCCGGCGCACACCCTGGTCGGCGTGCAGGCACTCGCCGCTCCCGAGCTGCTGATCGAAATCGAGGCGTTGGCCGTGGTGGACTGACTCGATACGCACGCTCAGCAGGCAGATGCGGGGCAGCTTCAGCCAACGGTATGCGCTCGATCTCGGCATCGATGGGCCCGGCGCCCTTCGAGGCACGTTCCCGAATCCGGCCGGAGGGCTCAATCTCGCGCTGGTCGTCACGGCGCTGCTCCTCGGTCTGATCGTGGACCGGTATGGAGGGCTGACCGGCCAGCTTGCGGCCAGCGTGTGGATGTGGGCCGTTTTCTTCCGCCTCCTCGGCACCAGTCCCCGCGGATGGCGCCTTCCCTTCTACGCTTGCCTGATCTGGAGTGCGGCGGGCGAGATCTTTCTCTCCCTGGTCTGGGGTCTGTACACCTATCGGCTGGAGAACATCCCCTTCTTCGTTCCGCCGGGGCACGTGCTCGTGCTGTGGCTCGGACTGACGGCCGCCTCGCGAGCCCCCAGATGGTTCGTTGCCGCGGTTCCGGCGATCGCGGCGCTCTATGCGCTGGCGGCATGGTGGTGCCGCTTCGACACGTTCAGCATCCTGCTCACCGGAATGTTTCTCCTGTGCATGTTCAGGCACGAAGGGCGGGTTCTTTACGCCGTCATGTTCGTTCTCTCGCTCCTGATGGAACTCTATGGCACGTGGATGGGCAACTGGGTATGGCACCGCGAGGTGCCGTACTTCGGCCTGACCAGCCTCAATCCGCCGCTTGCGGTCGGCGCCTTCTACTGCGTGCTCGACGTTCTGGTCGGGATGACGGCGCGCGGCCTAACCGGCCGGCCGCGGGCCTTCGCGGCGCAGTTGGCGGTCAGCGCATCGGGTGTGCGCTGAACCCAGACCGCTTGCTCTGGCCGCAAGCGCGGTCCCCGCACCCGACCGGCACAGTAGCGCGGAAAGCGCGGCAGACGCCCAGCGTGTGCAGAAGGTTTCGCCATAACAGCAGGAAGGAGACCGCCGCAGCCAGCGCTGCGGCGTGGGCGAACGGCTGCGGCCAGATCGCGGCGGCGATGAGCAGCGCCAGCGCCGTGCAGTGTGCCATCCCTTGCTGCGCACACCAGCGGTCCGGCAGGATCCTCTTGAGGGTGGGAGGTATGGCGGTACCTCGGGCCGCCGCCTGCATGTGCAGCCAGGCAAGGAACGGGGCGATGCGACAGAGCATCCCATTCACCACGGAGACGGCGAATCCGAAGATCGCGAGCGTTCCGAGCAGCGGGTCGTAGCTGCGCCACTGCGCGAGCGGCCAGATCCGCGCCGCAAACCACAGTGTGCTCGCAACGAGCAGGCACCACATCCCGGCGCGCCAGAGCTGCAGCGTGGGATCGGCTGCGCGCCTGCGCCGTCGCGATTGCAGGACCAGCGTGTACAGGGCAAAGGCTGCAACCGAGAGCGCGAGCACGGTCTGGGCCGCCAGCGACCAGAGGGGTCCCCCCGCAATCATCGCCGCGGCCGCCGCTGCGAGCCCGAAGAACGTGATCCAGCAGAAAGCCCGTACCGCGCGCACCGAGTACTCCGGCGTGGTCTGGAACATGGGCACGACCTGGGTCGCCACGCCCGCCACCAGCAGCAACACCCAGCCGATGAGCCCCCACTGCAGATGCAGATTCGTCAGCTTCTCGAGCGGCATCGGCCAACCGAGCGCGAGCGCCAGGGCGAGCGTTGCCCCGAGCATCGTGGCGACGAACAGCGCGACGAGCGCGAGGCGCGCCGCGGTCACGACCGGCCCCGCCGACTTGGCTCTGCGCAGAGCGAGCAGGCACGCCGCGATTGCCATGCCGAATCCGGCGGCAAGCGCGGCCGCCCCCGTTGCGAGCAACCACGGCCGCAGCGCCAGGAATCCGCCCGCCAGCAGCGTCGCGCCGGCCGCGAGCGCGCCATGCACCCACGCAGCGGTGGTCGATCCGCCCGGAAGCCGCGCGCCGGCCACGACTGCCAGCACCTGGACGAGCGCGCCCATCATCACCATGGCCAGAAAACCGATGGTCAGAAGATGCGTGATCGCGAGCAGCGCCGGCGTCCAGCGTGAAACGAATGCATCCGGCCCGGCCCAAAGCAGCACGAGGCAGGCTGCCAGACCGAAAGGCGGCGCGCTGACAAAAAAGCGAAATGGAACCCACAGCGGCGGCGCTTGGCCGAAGGAGAGCGAGGCGGATCTCACGGTCGCCGCCAGATCAGAACTTCGAACCAGCCTTGCTCGTTCAGCTCGGTCCTGTAGCCGTACTGGTTCTCGCGCAGAATGCGGTACAGCGGCCGCGGCTCGCGGTCGATCAGCATGAGCACCTGCTCATCCGTGCCGAGCCGGGCGATCGCGCTCAGCACGCGTTCCAATGGTTCGGGCGGCTCCAGCCCGCGGCAGTCGAGCACTCTGGGCGGCTGCATGCGTGGTTCAGTCTTCGACGGCCAGATCTTCCAGCTCCGCCCGCAATGCCTCGCTGCGCTCGCCGAGCGCTTCGTCCATCATCGGATAGAGCGCCTGCTCCTCCTTTATGTTGTGCTGCCGGAGCATGATGGCGAGCGTGTCGGAAAGCTCCAGGTAGGCCGCGGCATCGCGTCGTTCGAGCGTCTTCGCCAGGTCCAGCACCAGGTCGCGCATGTGCAGATGCTCGATGGACATGACCCGCGTCGGACCCATCTCCCCGCCGGTTTCTTCCTCGAAGGCGGGAAACAGGATCGTCTCCTCGGCCTCGAAGTGCCGTTCCAGCGCGCCACGGAACCGCGCGAAATGCGCCGCGCCGACCGTCCAGTCGCCCTGCGCGATCGCGGTCTCGGCATCCGCGAAGTGACGGTCGCAGGCACGGTGCATCTGCGTCATGAAATCACCGATCGCCATCCTCCGCTCCGGGCCGCCGCGAACACGCCCCATTCTGGAGACGGCGAACCGGCGCCTTCCTTGATCCGTATCAACGAGGCGCGGATGCGAGGCGCGCGAAGAACCAGACGCTCGCGAGCAAGGTCAGGGTGGCGGCGATGCTCAGCGTCATGCCCATCGACAGGGACGCCACCGCTCCGCTCGCCGCCGGTGCGGCCAGCGCCAACGAGATGGCGAATGCTGTGACCGCGCAGCCGGCGAGCAGCGCCCGGCCGTGCCGCGGGGCTGGGGATGCAGATCGGTTGCGCAGATACAGCCACCACCCGATCGCCGCCATGGCGTTGCCCGCGATCACATTGCCCAGCGTGACCGCCGGTGCGTAGCTGTCGCGCGCGGCGGCGCCGAGAACCGCGAGAAACGCAGTGAGCACGATCAACGCGAGGGCGAGCCAGCGTGTCTCCTGTCCAGCCTCGCGGCGCAGCCAGCCAAGTGCCGCAATCAGCAGCACGACCACGGCGACAACCGACGCCGAGAGCCGGTGCGCGGCTCTCGCGATCGTGCGCGCCAGACTTGGCACGCTCCGCGTCGCACACTCGGGCCGGAATGCGCAGTCACCCGCCGCGGCCGAGAGCCGCAGGTAGGCGCTGCTCGCCAGGATGGCGAATACCAGGGCGGTGGCGAGCAGAGCCAGTCTCGCGATCAGCGGCGAGGGCATGTTTCGCAAACGTTTGTTATCACCAAGGCACCGGCAAAACAAAGGCGGCGATTCTTCTTGATCTTCCCGATGTCCTCGCGCCTCGTTGTTCTAGAACCTATCTCAAAATCCCCGGCGGCCGCGGCGGGGTTGCCGGGGATGCAGCGCGAGGCGCGGCGAGGGGACCATTGGCCAGAGCCAAGGACCCGAGCCGCAACGACGCGCTGCGCCCCAAGTGACCCCGCCCCGAAGGGTTGCGACGATAAGCGGCCGTCTGCGTCGTTGGCGCGCTCGGTCGTAGGCTCAGCTACTGTCCTTCGCGCGCCGCCTCGCATCCGACCGCTTCTCGTCGCAACGCGACCGCCGGGGGTTTTGAGATAGGTTCTAGCCTTTGCGCAGCGCGTGGGCAAACCAGAGACTGGCGCCGAAGACGAGCACTGCACCGCCCTGATGCGCGGCGGCCAGCGGCACCGGGACGACGAGCAGCAGCGTGCCGATGCCGAGCGCCACCTGGAGCGCGAGCAGAACGAGCAGGGTATTGGCGGCCAGCCGGGCACGATGCGGGAGCGCCGCCCGTCGCGACGCAAACCACAGCGCGGGCACCAGAAGGATGAGCAGCCAGGCGATCAGCCGGTGGTTGAACTGCACTGTTGCCATGTTGTTGAACAGATTCGCCCACCAGGGCTCCAGCATGAAGATCTCCGGCGGCACGAAGTGCCCGTTCATCAGCGGAAAGGTGTTGTAGGCATGTCCGGCGCGGATGCCCGCGACGAAGCCGCCGGAGAGCACCATCAGGAAGATCAGCGCCGTGAGTCCTGAGGCATGGCGCGCGAGCCTGCGCCGCGCGGGTGTGAGTACGGCGCGCGCCGGACAGAGCAGGTCGAGGGCGGTCCAGAGCATCGCCCCGAAGATCAGGAAGGCGAGCCCTAGGTGCGCCACGAGGCGGTACTGGCTGACCCGCGGGTCGTCGACCAGTCCGCTCATCACCATGTACCAGCCCATCCCGCCCTGCAGAGCGCCCAGAATGAAAATGCCTCCCAGCTTCCAAGCGAGCGGCCGCTCTATCCTTCGGCGCGCGAGAAACCAGACAAAAGGCACGAAGAACACCACCCCGATGGCGCGCCCCAGCAACCGGTGGATGTACTCCCACCAGAAGATTCCCTTGAACTCGTCGAGCGACATGTCCCTGTTGACCTTGCGGTACTGAGGCGTGGCCTGGTATTCCTCGAACAGCTCCTCCCAGTCCGATTGCGAAAGCGGCGGGATGGTCCCGACCAGCGGTTCCCACTCCACGATGGACAGTCCGGACCCGGTCAGGCGGGTCACGCCCCCCACTACCACCATCGCGAACACCAGCGCGCAGCAGGCGAGCAGCCAGGCCGCGATTTGACGGCGATCAAACTCGGTCATTGTCCGGCTCCGATAGGCCAGGCGAGGTCGCATTCTATTCAGACACTTGCGCCGATGACAGCCCCGGTCCCGATGTCGGACGTTTCTTGATTCCGATCAATTCTTTTGGCTATCCGTCCGCGTAGCCTGCTAGCCACAGTGCCCGAAAGGGCGGACGAATCTCGCCGTCGCGTAGAGGAGACCGACCATGACCGATTCCACCAGAGCCACCTCGGCAGGGGGAGAAGAGTCCGGCCAGGAGCGGGTGCCCGTGATGCAGCAGATCCTGGACAACCCGTTCCTGCTGCTCTTCTTCGGCATCGCCATCCCGACCGTTTTCTACATCGTCTGGGGCGTGATGGAGATCGTCACGATCCCGATCGCCAAGTGAGCAACCGCAGCCTCGGGGAGGATCGCACATGAGCGCCATTCTGCCGCCGCCCAGCCGGGTCTGGTGGAAACAGCCGCTGGACCGCGTCGAGGGCACCTGGATCGCGATCGCGTTCCTGTGGTGCCTGGTCATGTTCTTCATGATGCCGTACTGGCACGTGTTCGGAAAACAGAATCTGTCCAGCGAGGCCTACCGCACCACACCCGAGGCGTACAGCGCCAAGGCCCAGGCGATGGTAGACAAGTACACGGTGCGCACCGAGACCGAGCAGCAGATCCCGGTGGTGCATCCCCCCGCGGGCAGCGACGTCTACCTGATCGCGCGGCTGTGGTCGTGGTGGCCGATCCTCGAGCTGGAGAAGGGGCAGACCTACCGGCTGCACCTGTCGTCGATGGATTACATGCACACGTTCTCGTTGCAACCGGAGAACATGAACATCCAGGTGATCCCCGGTTACGAAGGCGTGTACACCGTGACGCCCACGCGCGCCGGCAAATACTCGGTGCTGTGCAACGAGTACTGCGGCATCGGCCATCACACGATGGTCTCCAATCTGTACGTCGTCGACAAGCCATAGCAGGGAGGGCAGATGGCCACCGTTTCCTTGTACCGAACCTGTCCGGACACCGGGCTGCAGTTCCACAAGTCCGCCGAGACGCTGATGAAGGCGCACGCGGTCGCGGCTGTGGTGTGGCTGCTCATCGGCGGGGTGCTCGCGCTGCTGGTCACGCTCACGCGCTGGCCGGCGGTGCGCCTGCTGGCCGCCGACCAGTTCTACATGACGCTCACCGCGCACGGCATCGACATGCTCATCTTCTGGATCATCTTTTTCGAGATCGCGGTGCTGTACTTCTGCTCCTCCACCCTGCTGCGCAGCCGACTGGCCACGCCGCGCATCGCCTGGCTCGGGTTCGCCCTGATGCTGATCGGCTCGATCGTGACCAACGTCGCGGTCTTTCAGGGCGCCTCCAGCGTGATGATGACCTCCTACGCGCCGATGCCGGCCCAGCCGCATTTCTATCTCGGGCTGATCCTGTTCGCGGTCGGCGCGCTGATCGGCTGCTTCGTCTTCCTCGGCACCCTGGTCGTGGCGCGCGCCGAGCGCACCTACGAGGGATCCATCCCGCTGGTGACTTTCGGCGCGCTCACCGCCGCCATCATCGCGATCTTCACCATCGCCTCCGGAGCGATCATCCTGATTCCGACTTTCCTCTGGTCCGTGGGTTACATCAGCCACATCGACCCGCTGATGTACAAGACCGTGTGGTGGGCTTTCGGGCACTCCTCGCAGCAGATCAACGTTTCGGCGCACGTCGCCGTGTGGTATGCGATTGCGGCCATCGTGTTCGGCGCCAAGCCGATGTCGGAGAAGGTGAGTCGCAGCGCCTTCCTGCTCTACATCCTGTTCCTGCAACTGGCGAGCGCGCACCACGTCTTGGTCGATCCGGGCATCAGCTCCGAGTGGAAGGTCTTCAACACCAGCTACGCGATGTACCTCGCGGTGCTGGCCAGCATGGTGCACGGGCTCACCGTCCCCGGTTCGATCGAGGTGGCCCAGCGGCAGAAGGGCTACAACCGTGGCCTGTTCGAGTGGATCCGCAAGGCGCCGTGGGGCAACCCGGTGTTCTCGGGCATGTTCATCTCGCTTCTCGGTTTCGGCTTCCTGGGCGGAATTTCGGGCGTGATGATGGGAACCGAGCAACTGAACATCATCATCCACAACACCGTCTACGTGCCAGGCCACTTCCACGCGACTGTGGTGGTGGGCACCACGCTGGCGTTCATGTCACTGACCTACTTCCTCATCCCGGTGCTGTTTCGCCGCCAGATGATCCTGCCGGGGCTCGCGAAGTGGCAGCCGTACATCTTCGGTATCGGCATGGCGCTGGTGGCGTTGTTTTTGATGGGTGCAGGAACATTGGGCGTGTCGCGACGGCACTGGGATATGGCGTTCACCGGCGCGGTGATGCCCTACGAGTATCCGGGCACGGCTTACCTCATGATGGGCCTGATGGGTCTGTCGGGACTGCTGGCGATGGTGGGCGGGGCGATCTACATCTTCATCACGGTGGGATCGCTGTTGTGGGGCAAGCGTCTGGACGCGAAGGATGCCTACGGCGAGAAGATCAATCCGCTGCGCCTTCCGCCGGTGGCGGCCGCGATCGAGGGCCATGGCGGCCTCGGCATCCGCGGGTTCGCTGCGCCGGGCACCTTTGTCTTCGCGCTGGTGTTCCTGGTGGCGTTCGTCCTGTACTACTTCGTCAACTGGAAGTACCTGTCCCAGGTGTGGCTGATCGGCTGAGCCGGGGCGGAGGATCGGACGGGAGACGACTGTGAGAGCGGTGTTCGGTCTGTTCAAGCTGCGGATCGGCGTCGTCATCACCTGGACCGCGCTGGCCGCGGTATCGATGACCGCGGGACCGGCGCTGTCGGCGTGGCAGATGCTCGTGCTCGGGCTGTCGGTGCTGGTGGCCTCCGCGTCGGCCGGGGCGTTCAATCAGTACGTGGAGCACGATCTCGACCGGCGCATGTCGCGCACTCGCGACCGGCCGTTCGTGACCGGGCAACTGGTGCACGACGCGCGCTGGATGTGGGTGATCATGGCGTTGCTGGCCGCTTCGGTCGCCGCCGCGGCCTATGCGTTGAATGCGCTCACCGCGCTCTATGTCTTTCTCGGCGCCTTCTTCTACGCGATCGTCTATACCGTGTGGCTCAAGCGCCGCACGTGGCTCAACATCGTGATCGGCGGGCTCGCGGGCAGCTTCGCGGTGCTCGCCGGCGCCGCGGCGGCGGGCGACGCCTTGGATCCGCAACCGCTGCTGCTCGCGATCGTGCTCTTCCTGTGGACGCCATCGCACTTCTGGAGCCTGGCGATCGCCTACCGCGAAGACTACGTCGCGGCCGGCGTGCCGATGCTTCCGGCGGTGATCGGCAATGTGCGCAGCGCGCGCGTGATCTTCGGAAACACCGCCGCGCTCGTCGCCGTCTCCCTGCTACCGGTGTTCTACGGCGCCGGCTGGATCTACTTCGCCGGCGCGGCGCTGGGCGGCGGCTGGTTCCTGTACAAGAGCTACCGGCTGATGCGCAATCCCTATCGGCGCGAGGCGATGAAGGCGTTCTTCGCTTCGCTCGCCCAGCTCGCGCTGCTGCTTTCCGCCGCCATGCTAGAAGCCGCGCTTCGCTGAGGACTCATGCGCTCACCGCGGAGGACGCGGGGAAATGCAGACCGGAGATTCACCACAAAGACCCAAAGAGAGCAAAGGTCACGAAGGAAACAACAAGAAGTCTTCGTGCTCCTTTGTGTCTTGGTGCCTTCGTGCCCTGCCTTCGGAGTGCCCTCAGTGTTCGGCTATCTCGACATGGCCTGGCGTTCATTGATCGCTGTGGTGCTGGCGGCGATGCCGGCGCTGGCGGCGGCGCAGGCCACGGCGCCGGACACGGACCAGGCGCTTGCGCTGAGCCAGGCGGCGATCGGCGCGCAGGTCGACGACTACGCGCTCGTGCGCAGCGACGGTGGCAGCGTGCGCCTGTCGGAGTTCAGGGGCAAACCACTGCTCGTGCAGTTCATCTACACCGGATGCTTCCAGGCCTGCCCGGTGTCGGTGAGGTACCTGCAGCGCGCGGTCGCCACGGCGCGCGCGGCGCTCGGGCCGGATGCGTTCTCCGTTCTCACCGTAGGCTTCAACCAGCCATTCGACACCCCGCAGGCGATGGCGGCGTTCGCTCGCGAGCACGCAATCGAGGATCGGCGCTGGTACTTTCTCGCAACCGATACCCGGACCATTGCCGCTTTCACCCGCACCTTGGGCTTTACCTGGTATGCGACGCCCAAAGGCTTCGATCACGTCGCCCAAGTCACGGTGCTCGACGCGCGGGGCCGTGTCTATCGCCAGATCTACGGCGAGCGCTTCGAGGCGCCACTGCTGGTCGAGCCGCTCAAGCAGCTCATCACCGGCGCGCCGGTCGCGCAAGGAGACTGGCGCGCCTGGCTCGAGAAGGTGCGGCTGTTCTGCACGGTCTACGACCGTTCCAGCGGCCGCTACCGGCTCGATTATTCGCTGTTCATCGAGATCTTCGCCGGCCTGACCATCGCGAGCACCGTCATCTTCGGGTTGCTTCGCGAGTGGCGCCGCCAGCGCCGCTGATCTGAAAGCTCTCACCTCGGAGGACGCAGAGGAAAGGCAGGAGGCACAAAGAGACAAAGGAGACCGACACGAGGCTTGATTGCCGTTTCCTGCTTCGTGTTTCGCTTTTGAGGTGTGCTCCGCGTCCCCCGCGTCCTCTGCGGTGAGTGCTGAATCCGGTCTTCCCTGGGCTGGGCTTGATGCGAATCAAATGGGACCCGGGCATCCGCCGGTAGAGTGGTCCTGCGCGCGTTACGCGCGACCTATCGGCAGGCGAAGGAAGATGACTCCCGGCATTGCAGCGCCGCCCCGTCAGCAGGGGCGCAGCCGATGACCCGCGGCATGCAGAAGGCGGGGCAGTGGCTGTTCCTGCGCGTGGAAGCCGGCTTCAACGCCTTCTTCGGCCAGGCCCTCAATCCGCTCTATCACCTGGGCGCGATCGGCTTCTTCCTGTTCTGGATCGCGCTCGCGAGCGGCTTGTACCTGTACGCATTTTTCGACACGGGCGTGACGGAAGCCTACGACTCGGTGGAAAAACTCACGCGCCAGTGGTACCTGGGCGGACTGATGCGCAGCCTGCACCGCTACGCCTCCGACGGCATGGTGCTGGTGATGATGCTGCACATGCTCCGGCACTTCGTGTTCGGTCGCTACCGCGATTTCCGCTGGTTCTCGTGGGCCACCGGGGTCGTGCTGCTGTGGCTCACCTACGCCTCGGGCATCAACGGCTATATGCTGCCCTGGGACCGTCTCGGCCAGTTCGTGGCCACCGCCACCGGCGAATGGCTCGACTGGTTCCCCATCTTCGCCGGCGAGGCAGCGCGCAACTTCGCCTTCCGCGGCAGCGTCAACGATCGCCTGTTCTCCCTGCTTTCGTTCCTGCATATCGGCATACCGCTCGCTGTGCTGATCCTCGCCTGGGTGCATACCCAGCGCGTTCCGCGGGCGCGCATCAACCCGCCGCGCGCGATCTGGCTGCCGCTCGGGCTCGCGCTGGTCGTGCTCTCGCTCCTCAAGCCCGCGATGAGCCAGGGGCCGGCCGATCTCGCCGTGGTGCCCGCGACGCTGGCGCTCGACTGGTACTACCTGCCGCTCTATCCGCTGATCTACGAGTGGTCGCCCGGCGAAGTCTGGGCGCTGGCCTTCGGCGCGACGCTGCTGTTGTTTCTGGTGCCCTGGCTTCCGGCGCGCCGCGCGCGCGGCCATGAGCACCACGTCACCTTCCGTCCCGCCAATCTCTCCGCGACCGTGCGCGCGGGCGAGACGCTGCTGGAAGCCGGCTTGCGGCAGGGCATCGCGCTGCCTTACGACTGCCGTAACGGCGGCTGCGGCGTGTGCAAGGTGGCGATCGTGCACGGCCAGGTGGATCACGGTCCCTACCAGAAGTCGGTGCTTTCCGACGAGGAGCGGGCGCGTGGAATGGCGCTGTTGTGCTGCGCGATCCCTCTTTCCGATCTGGACATCGAAGTGGAAACGGCCGCCTTGCCGAAGCGGGTGTGGGAGGCGACCGTCGTGCGCATGCAACGCGCGGCGCCCGAGGTCATGCTGCTGTGGCTGAGGCTCGATGGGTCTGAGCGCATCGAGTATCGCGCCGGGCAGTACATCAACATCCTTCTTCAGGACGGTGCCCGGCGCGCGTACTCCTTCGCCACGGCGCCCGGCGCCTCGGATCTCATCGAACTGCACGTGCGGCGCATGCCCGGCGGGCGCTTCACCGGCTGGGTATTCGAGAAGATGCGGGTGGGCGACCGGCTGCGCTTCGAAGGACCGTTCGGAGCGTTCGTCCTCAACGAGGAAAGCCCGCGGCCGGTGATCTTCGTGGCCGGCGCCACCGGTTTCGCACCGGTGAAGAGCATGCTGGAAGACGCCTTCCGCAAGAACGTGCGCCGGCCGATGGTGCTCTACTGGGGCGTGCGCAGCCGGGAAGATCTCTACATGGCCGAACTTCCGGAACGCTGGGCACGCGAGCACCCGAACTTCAGCTTCGTGCCGGTGCTCTCCGAGCCGAAGCCCGAAGACCACTGGCGCGGCCGCACGGGCCTGGTGCACGAGGCGATCCTGCAGGACTTCCCGACGCTGAAGGGTTACGAAGTGTATGCCTGCGGCTCGATGCAGATGGTCGAGGCGGCGCATCCCGAGTTCATCGCGCGCGGGCTGTCCGAGGATGCCTGCTTTTCCGACGCCTTTACCCCCGCGCCGGAGCCGGCGGCAACGTGACCGGAGAATGACATGAACCCCATCGCCCGCGTCATCGGCCAGGTCGTGCTCTACGGGCTGTTCGCCGCCGCGCTCGGCTATTTCTCCACCTCGCCCAACTACACGCATCTGGCACCCGACCAGGCCCTGGTCAAGGTCAGCTTCACGCACACCGCGCAGCACATCGGCGCGTGCCGCCGGCGCAGCGACGAAGAGCTGGCGAAGCTGCCGCCCAACATGCGCATCCGCGAGGAATGCCCGCGCGAGCGTGCGCCCACGCGCATCGAGCTGGAAATGGACGGCGCGCTGCTCTACAGCGACGTGTTGCAGCCTTCTGGACTGTCTCGCGACGGCGCGACGTCGGTGTACCGGCGCTTTCCGGTCCCGGCCGGCCGCCACCGCTTCGAAGCCAGGTTGTCGGACATCGCGAGCGGTGAGTTCAATCACCAGCGCGAAGAGTCGCTCGAGCTCGCGCCTGCCCAAATCCTGCTGGTCGACTTCGACGCGCGGGGCGAGGGGCTGGTTTTCAGACGCTGACCATGACCGCCGTTGCTCCCACCACCGCCGTTGCGATGCCGGCTGTGCGCCGCGCCGGCGAAACGCCGGGCCGTGCACAAATCCCCGCGCGCTCCCCGCAATGGTGGCGTGCGATGGAACGCGCAGTCGACGGCGTGACCGGCGCGCGCCACAATCCGCTGCGAAACCTCGGCGCCCTCGGGTTCTACTTCTTCTGGATCGTTACCGCGAGCGGGGTCTATCTCTACGCTTTCTTCGACACCAGCGTGACCGGTGCCTGGCAAAGCGTGGAGCGCATCACGCACGAGCAGTGGTACCTGGGCGGACTGATGCGCAGCCTGCACCGCTACGCCTCGGCCGGATTCTGCGTAGTCATGCTCGTGCATCTGTTGAAAGAGACGCTGTCGCGTCACTTCGGCGGCTTGCGTACATTCTCCTGGTTGACCGGCGTGCCGCTGATCTGGCTCGCCTACGCCGCGGCGATCGGCGGCTACTGGCTGGTGTGGGACCGGCTCGCGCAGTTCTCCGCGACCGCGACCATGGAGTGGCTCGATGCGCTCGGCATCTTCGGGGAGCCGCTCGCGCGCAACTTCATCGCGCCCGACGCGGTCGACGACCGCCTCTTCTCGCTGCTGGTGTTCCTGCACATCGGCATTCCGCTGGCGCTGCTGCTCGGCATGTGGACGCACATCCAGCGCTTGAGCCACGCGGCAGTGTTGCCGTCGCGCCGGCTGGCGGCCTGCAGCTTCGCCGCGCTGCTGGCGGTGAGCGTGGTCCATCCGGCGCTCAGCCAGCCGCCCGCGGATCTCGCGCGCGTGCCTCGACAGCTCGGACTCGACTGGTTCTACATGTTCGTGCATCCGCTCATGTATGAGACCTCCGCGGCCACCGTGTGGTGGCTGGCCGGCGCCGCGACCCTTCTGCTCGCGGCCCTGCCGCTCTTCGTGCGCGAGCCACGCGCACCGGCGGCGGTCGTCGATCCGCGCAACTGCAACGGTTGCGGGCGGTGCGTGGACGACTGCCCGTACGTGGCGATTACGCTCGTTCCCCATTCGATTACCGGCGGACGGACATTGCAGGCGCTGGTCGATCCGGACCGCTGCGCGGCCTGTGGCATCTGTGTGGGCGCCTGTCCGTCTTCCACGCCGTTCCGTTCGGCGCGCGTGCTCGCCAGCGGAATCGAGCTGCCGCAGCTCACCGTGGATTCGCTGCGCGCGCGGCTGCGCGCCGCGCTCGCGCCCGCACCGGACCGCGCCCGCTACGTTGTCTTCGGTTGCGACTGCGCGGCCGAGGTCGCATCGCTGGCGAGCCGCGACGTCGCGGTCTTCGGCCTGCCGTGCGCCGGCATGCTGCCGCCGTCTTTCATTGCCTATGCCTTGCGGCTGGGCGCGCAGGGCGTGGTGGTGAGCACCTGCGGCGAAGGTGAGTGCGCCTACCGGCTCGGCGCCGAGTGGATCGAGCAGCGCATCAGCGCTCGGCGCGACCCGCGGCTGCGCCGCTCGGTGCCGCGCGATCGCGTGCGCCTGGTGCCGGCCGCGGGCGGCGAGTCCCGGCGCGTGGCCACGGAACTGGCGCTGCTGCGTGCGCATGCCGGCCAGCCGCAGCGCCTGGCGCGCCGAGGAGAAGCCGCATGAAAATGCTTTCGCATTCCCCGGTCTCTCCAGCCTCCTGGAGCCTTCCCGGCGTTGACTACGCGCTCGCGGTCCCGCGCGACGCCCGCGCGCGGCTGGCCTTCGCCTGGCTGATGCTCGGTGTCGTCTCGCTGATCGCTGCGGGACTCTTCTCGGTGCTGCTGGTCGCTTCGCGCACGCCGTTGGTCCAGGGTTTCTTCCCGCTGGTCGATTTCTTTCACGTAGCGCTCGTGGTGCACGTCGACCTCTCGGTGCTGGTGTGGTTCAGCGCGTTTGCGGGCGTGTTCTGGAGTCTCAATTGCACCGTCGCCTGGCTGCCCGGTGGATGGACGGCGCTCGTGGTGTGCAGCGCGGGCGCGCTGGCGATGGCGGCCGCGGCCTTCGTTGGCGCGCCGCAGCCGATCATGAGCAACTACGTGCCGGTGCTGGACGGCGCGCTCTTCCTGGGAGGGCTCGCGGCCTTCGCCGTCGGCGCGGGTCTGCTCGTGCTGCGCGCAATGCGCGCGGTGCCGCGCGTGGGAACGGTGCTGGACGGGCAGGGCGCCTTGCGCTTTGCGCTCAACGCGGCGGCGGTGTCCGCCGCGATCGCACTCGGCGCGTTCTTCTGGTCCTGGCTGGAAGTGCCGGCGGCGCTCGAGGGCAAGGCCTACTACGAGCTGCTGTTCTGGGGCGGCGGCCATGTCCTGCAGTTCACGTGGACGCTGCTCATGTTCGCCGCGTGGCTGTGGCTCGCGTCCGAGTCGGGCTGCCCGCTGCCGCTCACGCCGCGCGTGGCGGTGCTGCTGTTCGGCATCGCGCTCGCCTCGGTGTTCGTCACGCCGATCATCTATCTCGCCTGGGACGTCGCCTCGGTCGAGCACCATCGCCTGCTCACCTGGCTGATGCGTTTCGGCGGCGGGCTGACGATACTTCCCATCGGACTGGCGGTCATCTACGCGCTGTGGCGGGCAAGGGCGGGCACAGCGGGCCAGCAGGCGCTGCGTGCCGTGCTGGCGATGTCGGCCGTCCTGTTCGCCTTTGGCGGGCTGATCGGGCTCACCATCGAGGGCTCGAACGTCAAGGTGCCCGCCCACTACCACGGCAGCATCGTCGGCGTCACCCTTGCCTTCATGGGCGTGGCTTACCTGTTGCTGCCGCGGCTGGGCTATTCGCGCGTGAACGCGCGCGCGGCGCGGGTCCAGGCCCGGCTCTACGGCGTGGGGCAGATGCTGCACATCACCGGCCTGGTCTGGTCGGGCGGCTACGGCGTGCAGCGCAAGGTAGCCGGCGCCGCGCAGGGGCTGGACGCGTTGGAGAAAGTGGCGGCGATGGGGCTGATGGGTTTCGGCGGACTGATCGCGGTGATCGGCGGAGTGATGTTCATCGTCATCGTGCTCAAGAGCGTTCTTCGCGGCCGCCAGCAAGCAGTCAACTGACGAGCTCTCACCGCGGAGGGCGCGGGGGGACACGGAAGAGGGAACCCTGTAAAGCACACCACCAGGGCACAAAGACACAAAGGAGCACGAAGAAAGCACATGAAGTTCTTCTTTGTGTATCTTCGTGGCTTCGTGCCTTTGTGGTGAATTCCCGATCTGTCCTTCCTCCGCGTCCTCAGCGGTGAGCAGCCGAGACGTTTTGGGGAGTGCAGGGGAATGAATGTGGGCGCACTCGAACTGGTATGTCCAGCGGGAAACCTGGCCGCGCTGCAGGCGGCGGTGGACAATGGCGCGGACGCCGTGTACGTCGGCTTGCGCGACGGCACCAACGCGCGCAACTTCGCCGGTCTCAATTTCTCGCAGACCGAGCTCGAGCGCGCGGTGGCGCACGCGCACGCACGGGGCGCGAAAGTTTACGTCGCGATCAACACGTACGCCCAGCCCGACGCGGTCGAGCGCTGGTGCCGCGCGGTGGACTGCGCCGCCGACCTGGGCGCCGACGCGATCCTCGCCGCGGACATGGCGGTGCTCGACTATGCCGCGCGCAGCCGGCCGAGTCTGCACCGCCACCTGTCGGTGCAAGGCTCGGCCACGACCTACGAGGCGATCAATCTGTTCGTGCGCGAATTCGGCGTGAGCCGCGCGGTGCTGCCGCGGGTGCTGACTTTGGCGCAAGTCGCGCAGGTGGCGGCGAAGGCGCGCGCGGAGATCGAGGTTTTCGGATTCGGCAGCCTCTGCGTCATGGTCGAAGGGCGCTGCGCGCTCTCCTCCTATGTCACCGGCCAGTCGCCCAACACCGCGGGCGTGTGCTCCCCGGCCGCGGCGGTGCGCTGGCAGCAGGGTTCGCGGGGGCTGGAGTCGCGATTGAATGGCGTGCTGGTGGATTGCTACGCCGAGCACGAGCGCGCGGCTTATCCCACCCTCTGCAAGGGCCGCTACGCGGTCGGCGAGCGCACCCGCTACGCCATCGAGGAACCGGCGAGCCTGAACACGCTGGAGCTGCTGCCCCGGCTCGCGGCCGCCGGCGTGAAAGCCGTGAAGATCGAAGGTCGCCAGCGCAGTGCCGCTTATGTCGCGGAAGTCACCCGGGTCTGGCGTGCGGCCATCGATGCCCTAGAGCGCGATCGGCAGCCATGGCGGCCGCGCGCCGACTGGCTCGCGCGCCTGGACGCGCTGGCCGAAGGCAGTCAGCACACCTTCGGCGCCTACGAGCGCCCCTGGAAATGAGGTCAGCATGAAGCTTGCGCTCGGACCGCTGCTCTACTACTGGCCGAAACAGCGCGTGCTGGAGTTCTACCGCGAGGTGGCAACTTCGCCCTGCGACATCGTCTATCTGGGCGAGGTTGTCTGCGCACGGCGGCACGAACTGCGGCTGCACGACTGGCTGGACATCGCGCACCGTCTCGCCGCTGCGGGCAAGGAGGTCGTGCTCAGCACCCAGGCGCTGCTGGAATCGGAATCGGACGTGAGATGGCAGCGCCGTATCGTCGCCAACGGCCGCTTCGCCGTCGAAGCCAACGACCTGTCCGCGGTCGCGCTGGCCACGCTGGCCGGCGTGCGCTTCGTGGCCGGACCGCACATCAACAGCTACAACGCCAGGACCCTCGAAATTCTGGCGCGCATGGGCGCCACGCGCTGGGTGATGCCGGTGGAGCTTTCCCGGGCGGCGCTGGAGCGCCTGCAGCGCGACCGCCCGCGCACACTGGAAACCGAGGTTTTCGTCCTGGGACGCCTGCCGCTGGCATTCTCCGCGCGCTGCTTCACCGCGCGCCACTACGAGCGCCGGCGCGATGATTGCGGTTTCGTCTGCCTCGAGCATCCGGACGGACTGCTGCTTTGCACGCAAGAAGGCAAGGCCTTCTTGCGGCTCAACGGCACGCAGACCCAGTCGGACGCGGTCTACAACCTGGTGCGCGAGCTGCCCGCGCTGCGCGCGCTGGAGGTGCATTCGGTCCGAGTCAGCCCCCGGGCTCAGCGCTGCGTGGAGTGGCTGCAGATCCTGCGCGACGCGATCGATGGCCGGTTGCCCGCGACCGAAGCAGCGGCTCGCATCGAGTCGGCCGAGCCCGGCGGGACCTGCAACGGCTACTGGCACGCCCGCCCCGGCCTGCAGCGGGTGTGCATGTGAGCCCCCGGCGTCTGCCGGCGCTTCCCGCGCCCCTCGCGGCCCTTGCCGGCTTGCCGGGTGCGCTCGCGCTCGGCGTCGCGGTCAACCTGGCGGCGGGCGCGCGCCTGCCCGAAGCCCTGGCACCGCTCATCGGCAAGACCGTCGCGTTGCGCGTGACCGATCTCGGGCTGGATCTGTGCGTTGCGATCGGCGACCGCGGTTTTCGCGCGCGTCTCCGGCCGACCGCGCCGGACGCCACCATCTCGGCCTGTGCCGCCGACTTCGCCGCGCTCGCGCGGCGCAAGGTCGACCCGGATTCGCTGTTCTTTTCGCGCAGACTGGTCATCGAGGGCGACACCGAACTGGGTCTGGCCGTGAAGAACGCGCTCGACGCGCTGCCCCTTCCCCGGCTGCCCGACTTCGCTCCAGCCAGAGTGCTGGGTGCGTTGCGCGCCGGCCTGTTCGGCTGAGCACGGCCGCTTCACGCTCGCGATCCGGCCAGGGCGAGCCGGGCGCTCGTTGCCCGATCCCAGGCCCGAACAACCCGCAAGCTGACTATTGATTTGCGTCAAGTCAGCGTTGCACTCCCCACGGCATAGTCGTGCAGGCAAGATGGGTGAATCGATCGCACAGCCATCGCAGCTCAAGCTTGCGCAGTATGCCGGGATCCTGGCTTTCGGCACGGTAGCCTACTGGCTGCTGGGGCAGCTTGGCGTGCATATCGCGCATGTGCACGAGCCGTACGTCGGTCCGCTCGGGTTGGCGGCGGGTGTAGGGTTTGCGCTGCTCATCATCTTCGGTTACCGGTACTGGCCGGCGATCGCCATTGGGACGCTGGCAGTGGGGCTGCAACACGGTCTGCCCCCGCTCGTGGCGGGCGCGATCGCCGTGGCGAACGTGTTGAATACCCTTCTGGCGGTCTACCTGCTGCGCCGGTACGCCGACTTCGATCGCACCCTCGGGCGATTGCGCGATGCAATGGCTCTCGTCCTGATCTGCGCCTTTCTGGGCTGCGCGCTCGCCTGCGCCACCGCGGTCGCGGTGCTCTGGTTCGCCGGCATGGTCCCGCAGGACGAACTCGTGGCGGTGTGGCTGAACCGCTGGCTGGCGAGCGCGGCCGGAGTCTTGGTGGTCGCGCCGTATCTGCTGGCGCTTGCTGCGTCGCAAATATTCGGGCGCGGCTGGCGCTGGTACGCGGAGGCGGCTGCTCTGATCGTGGTGACCGCGCTGGTCGCCGCCGTGGCGTTTACCCCCCTGGTGTTTGCGGACGGACAGCGCTATCCGCTCGCCTTTGCACCGCTGCCGACGGTCATGTGGGCCGCGCTGCGCTTCGCGGTCCCGGGTGCGGCAACCGCGAGTCTTCTCGTAGCGGCCATCAGCCTGGCCGGCACCCTGAGCGGGGCGGGGCCGTTCGCGCCATTGGCTCGCCAGGAGAGCCTGGCGCTGCTTGCTTCCTACAACGCTTGGGTGGCGATGAGCGGGCTCGTGATGGGCGCCGCGGTGGCCGAACTCGGCCGCAAGGCAGCGTCGGGGCGCCTCGGGTAGCGCCGGGCGCGCGCTCGTGTCTTGATCTGGATTAAGCCGCGCCCTTCTGGCCGTGCTTAGCATTTGCATTGTTGCCGCTCAAGCGCAGCCTAGGCGGCGGGGCGGGGGCATGGACGAGACGATCGAATCGATCAAGGCCAGGGTCGTGGCCGGCAGGCGGGCAGAGACCTTGCAGGCAATCGAGGCCGCGCTGGCGCAGGGTCTCGATTCGATGACGATCATGAGCCGGGCGCTGATCCCGGCCATGTCCATCGTCGGAGAGAAGTACTCCAGCGGCGAGTTCTTTCTGCCGCAGAGATCGCCCCTTGAACAAAGTCCCGCATCCCCCCTTCTCTGCCCGCACGGCGATTGGCTTGGTCGGGCATGAGCAACGCCATGCGATCGACATTCCGCCATCTTGGCGAAGGACGCTAGCGAACGTGAAGCCCGACAGCCTTGGTTCAGATTGAGGAAGTGCTAGAGGAAGAGCGAAGACATGCAGAAGTGCCGGAAGATCAGTATCAAGTGAACGGCGCTCGGAGAGGCAACCTGAACACGAAAAGCCGCGACATGAAGGGTTGCACGCGTGATGTGTTGTCGGTGCCTTCTTGTTCTTCGTCGTGCCTTCGTGTCTTCGTGTTTCGCTCGTTTCTGCTGATGGCTCGTTGCGATCTTGCAGGCGAGCGACCGGCCTCAGCCTGGACGCGAGCCGAAGTGGTTGATGAGATAGAAAGTCGCAAGGGCGAGGGTGAGGATGATCGCGAAGTAGATGAGATCGCGATGCTGAAAGCGGGCGCCGCGCGCCTGTTCGATGCGGTTGAGGATCCAGTCCGCCGCGAAGTACAGCGCCACGCCGATGAGCGTGAAGTAGAGCGCTTCCATCATTTTGAGCGAGCCGGGCACCCGGCAGAGTATTCGCCCCGGGGCAGGGGTTGAGAGGCGCTTTCGCGAAGCACCGCACCGGGTCGGCGGAAAACCCGGTCAGGCGTCCCGCATAAGCTCGGCTCGCCCAGTATTTGGGCAACCTGCAGTTCTTGCGATCGCAGTGGGTGCCGACACCAACCCGGCAGCATCGTGACGGTCAGCAACGGTCAGCGCTGGATGCATACCCGAGCGCGTGAGGGGGGTGTGGCCGAGTCATTCGCGATCTCCTCTGAAGGCGAAAGTTACGCGAGCGGGTAGGTGCGAGTCTTGACCTCCATCAAGTCGTTGAGCGCCCGCGTCGGCCGCCAGATTTGATGTAGATCAAGAGAATCGAAGGAAGCGGCGGTCGACCGCGCCCCGGCGTTGTGTCCCCACAACGGGTTGCGCTAGGTTTTGCGCACGTCCACAAAAGGTAGGAGGTGTGCGTGAGCGCAGCGGGCGGCACCCTGGCCTTGCATCCGGCGATGCCGACAAGAGTGGTCAAGCGGGACGGCTCGATCGTCGCGTTCGACGAAGGGCGTATCCGCGCCGCGATCCGTCGCGCGGGGCAGGCGACCGGGGAATTCGGGCCGGAGGAGGCCGCGCGCCTGAGCGCGCTGGTCGTGAAGGTGCTGGCGCATCGATTCGGCGGCCGCGAGGCCGGCATCGAAGCGATCCAGGACGTGGTCGAGCAGACGCTGATCGCGGCCGATCACTTCAAGACCGCGAGAGCCTACATCGTCTATCGCGAGCAGCATCGCAAGCTGCGCGAGGACCGCAGGACGCTGGTGGACGTGGCGTCCTCGGTCAACGAGTACCTCGAACGCCGCGACTGGCGCATCAACGCCAACGCCAACCAGGGCTACTCGCTGGGCGGCCTGATCCTGAACGTTTCCGGCAAGGTGGTGGCCAACTACTGGCTCAATCACGTCTATCCCCCCGAGGTCGGCGAGGCGCACCGCGAAGGCGACATCCACATCCACGATCTGGACATGCTCGCCGGTTACTGTGCCGGATGGTCGCTGCGCACGCTGCTCGCCGAAGGGCTCAACGGCGTGCCGGGCAAGGTCGAGGCTTCGCCGCCCAGACACATGTCGAGTGCCGTCGGCCAGATCGTGAACTTTCTCGGCACGCTGCAGAACGAATGGGCCGGCGCGCAGGCGTTCAGTTCCTTCGATACCTATATGGCGCCCTTCGTGCGCAAGGACGGCCTGCGCTACCACGAGGTCAAGCAGTGCATCCAGGAGCTGATCTACAACCTGAACGTGCCTTCGCGCTGGGGCACGCAGACCCCGTTCACCAATCTGACTTTCGACTGGACCTGCCCCGAGGATCTGCGCGAACAGGTACCGGTGATCGGCGGCCAGGAGATGCCGTTCGCCTACGGTGAGCTGCAGGCCGAGATGGATCTCATCAATCGCGCCTATATCGAAGTCATGATGACGGGCGACGTGAAAGGACGGGTCTTCACCTTTCCGATCCCCACCTACAACATGACCCGCGACTTCCCGTGGGATCACCCCAACGCGGATCTTCTGTTCGAGATGACGGCCAAGTACGGGTTGCCGTACTTTCAGAACTTCATCAACTCGGACCTGCGGCCCAACATGATCCGCTCGATGTGCTGCCGGCTGCAGCTCGACCTGAGGGAGCTGTTGAAGCGGGGCAACGGGCTATTCGGTTCCGCCGAGCAGACGGGCTCGCTGGGCGTGGTGACCATCAACTGCGCGCGGCTGGGCTACCTGCATGCCGGCGACGAAGCGGCGCTGCTCGCGCGGGCGGACGAGCTGCTCGATCTGGCCAGGACCAGCCTGGAAATCAAACGCAAGGTGATCCAGCGCCACATGGACGACGGGTTGTTCCCCTACACAAAGCGCTATCTCGGCACGCTTCGCAATCACTTCTCGACCGTGGGCGTGAACGGCATCAACGAGATGATCCGGAACTTCACCCGGGACGGGTATGACATCACCGATCCGCGCGGCCACGCACTCGCCTGCCGCCTGCTCGATCACATCCGCACCCGGCTGCTCGAGTTTCAGGAACAAACCGGACACATGTACAACCTCGAGGCCACGCCGGCCGAGGGCACGACCTACCGCTTCGCCAAGGAAGACCGCAAGCGCTGGCCGGAAATCCTGCAGGCCGGCACGTCCGACGCGCCCTACTACACCAACTCCTCGCAACTGCCGGTGGGGTTCACCGACGATCCGTTCGAGGCGCTGGAGCGCCAGGAAGAACTGCAGCGCAAGTACACCGGGGGCACGGTGCTGCACCTGTACATGACCGAGAAGATCAGCTCGGCGCAGGCCTGCAAGCGGCTGGTGAAAAGGGTGCTGGAGCACTTCAGCCTTCCCTACATCACCGTGACACCGACGTTCTCCATCTGCCCGAAGCACGGCTACCTCGCCGGCGAACACGAGTTCTGCCCGAAGTGCGACGAGATCCTGCTGGCCCGCAAGCGCGCCTCGCTCGCTGCTTGACAGGTACGAAAGCGCTCATCGCGGAGGACGCAGAGGACGCAAAGGAAGAACGAAATCGAGAATGATTTCAGGGTTCAGCCGAACGTGATGATTGGTTCTGCCGGAATGCATCCGCTCGGGATCTGCCGCACCGCACGGCGCGACGCAGCCATCTCATATCTCTTTCGCGTTGCTTTACTCCGCGTCCTCTGCGACCTCCGCGGTGGAAGCTCGAAGGAGAAGACATGAAGCTGCTGCTGATCAATCCGAGATACCCGGAAAGCTTCTGGAGCTTCCGCTGGGCGGTGAACGAGGTGCTGCCGGACAAGCGCGCGGTGAACCCGCCGCTCGGGCTCGCCACGCTCGCGGCGCTCACCCCGGCACACTGGGAAGTGAACATCGTCGATGAAAACGTGGAAACGGTTCCGCTCGCACCCGATGCCGATGTCGTGGGCGTGTGCGGAATGGGCGTGCAGTTCGCGCGCCAGTGCGAACTGCTGCGTTACTATCGCAAGGCGGGATACCGCACGGTCGCCGGCGGCAGCTTCGCTTCGTTGTGCCCCGAGCGTTATGCCGAAGTCGCGGACAGCGTCGTGGCGGGCGAGGCCGAGTACATCTGGAAGCAGTACTGCGCCGATCTGGAGCGCGGCAGGCCGGAACCGCTGTACCGCGAGACCGGGACGGTGTCGCTCGCCGATTCGCCGGTGCCGCGCTTCGATCTGCTCAAGCTCGACCGCTACACGACCGCGACCCTGCAGTTCTCGCGCGGCTGCCCGTACCTGTGCGAGTTCTGCGACATCATCGTCATGTTCGGCCGCAAGCCGCGCCACAAGAGCGTCGAGCAGGTGGGGCGCGAACTGGACGCGTTGCGCGGCGCGGGCGCGCGCAACGCCTTCTTCGTCGACGACAACCTGATCGGGCATCGGGCCGTGGCCAGGGAACTGCTGCGCTTCCTGGCGGACTACCAGCGCCGGCATGGCTACCCGTTCAGTTTCGGCACCGAGGTATCGCTTAACCTCGCCCAGGACAAGGAGCTGCTCGATCTGTTCCGCCAAGCGCGTTTCAGCTGGGTATTCGTCGGCATCGAGTCTTCCGATCCCGAGACGCTGAAGCGGACCCGCAAGACGCAGAACACGCACGAAGACGTGCTGACGTCGGTGCGCCGCATCTACGAGCATGGCATCGACGTACTGGCCGGCTTCATCGTCGGCTTCGACACCGACACGGTGGCGACCTTCGAGCATCAGACGCGCTTCATCGTCGAGTCCGGCGTCCAGGCGGCGATGGTCGGTTTGCTCACCGCGTTGCCCAAGACGCCGCTCTACGAGCGGCTGGAGAAAGCAGGGCGCCTGCGCGCGGCGGTCGCCGGTACCGACAACACCAAGCCGGCGACCAACGTCGTGCCCGAGCGCATGAGCTACGAGGAAATGGTCGGGGGCTACGAGGCCATGTACCGGCAGTTGACGAGCGATGCGGCCATCGCCGCTCGCATCCGCAACAAGTTCCGCTACATGCGCCTGCCGGTGTACGGCGGGGAATACTCGACAGCCGAACGGCTGCGCATCGTCTGGCGGCTGATGGTGAGGGGCGTGCTGCCCGGCGGGTGGCCGCGGACATGGCACTTCCTGCGTTCGCTGCCGTTCGGCTCGCCGCGCTCGCTGCCGCTGGCGATCGTGGACTGGATCTGCGGCCTGTCCATGCGCGACTACGTGGACCGGCATTTCCCCGTTGCCCGCGAGGAGGCAGGCAAGGCATTGCGCCTGTTCGATGCGTTCCGGCGGCGGGTGGAGCGGCACGCGCAGGGCGTGCGGCTCGCCCTGTCGTTGAAAACGGTCGCGCCCGCGGTCTCGGTGAGCCTGCGCGGGGCGCTGCCTGGCGCCTTCTTCCGCGGTGCGGCACGCCATCTGGAGCGGCTGCTCGGAAGGACCGCCGCCACCGTAACGCTGCGGATCGAGGCGCTGCGCGAGCAGGAGCTGCCGCACCTCGACCGGCTGCTGGCACGGCTTGCCCGCTACGGTGACCGCGTCTCGGTCGTGGTGAGCGAGCGCATGCGTGGTGTCGTTCGCATCGATTCGTCGGTATTCCGGCTCGTTCTCTTGCCGGAATCTACGTAACGAAATTGAACCACGGAGGACACGGAGGACACGGAGGAAGAACGAGAAAGGTGACAAGAGAGTGTCAGAAGGTGCGTTGACTGAATTGGCCCTCGATGCGAAGTGGGTTGGGGACAGATCGACCACGTGAGTTTGCACCCGCTGCTTGCATGGGCGTTACTCCAAGTTCCTGTTTTTCTCCGTGTCCTCCGTGTCCACCGTGGTTCATATTTTTCTGAAAGGAGAAGCGATGAGCGTACAGGTACAGAAGATCGAGCTGCGGGCAGAGGAGCGCCAGCGCTGCGAAGTGTGGACGCGCGTGATGGGCTATCACCGGCCGGTGGCGTCGTTCAACATCGGCAAGAAGGCCGAGCACCGCGAGCGCAAGTTCTTCCGCGAGTCGCGCGCCGATGGAAGATAAGCGGGCCGAGCGCCGGGCCGGCGGCTATCCGCTCGCGCCGGCGCGGGCGGCTCCAGGCGTGCTGCGCGTCGGCGGCTTCGTCGGCCTGTCGGTGTCCGATTTTCCGGGCGAGCTGGCCGCGGTGGTGTTCTGCCAGGGATGTCCCTGGCGCTGCCGTTATTGTCACAACCCGCATCTGCAGCCGCGCCGAGGAGAGGGAGAACTGAGCTGGGACGGCCTCCGGGAAAAGATGGCCGGGCGCCGCGGATTGCTCGATGCGGTGGTGTTCAGCGGCGGAGAGCCCACAGCGCAGCTCACGCTGGAGGACGCAGTCCGCGAAATGCGCGCGCTGGGCTTGAAGATCGGGCTGCACACCGCGGGTCCGTACCCCTCGCGGCTGGAGCGGCTGCTGCCTCACCTGGACTGGGTGGGGCTTGACGTGAAGGCGCCGTTCGATCGCTACGATTCCCTCACCGGCGCCCGCAAATCTTCCCTGCGCGCACTCGACAGCCTGTGTGCGGTGATCGACTCGGGGGTCGCCTGCGAAGTGCGGACCACGGTCCACCCCGACCTGATGGCGCCGGAGGAGCTGCTGCGGCTGGCGCGCTCGCTCGCCCGACTGGGCGTGAGGCGCTACGTGATCCAGGAATTTCGCGCGCAGGGTTGCGCCGACCGGCACTTGCTGCAACCGCGCCGCTCGCCCTGGCTGGCGAGCGTGCAAGCGCGGATCGCGGCGTTGTTCGACACTCTCGAGCTCAGGCCGGCCTGACGCGCGACGGGTGCGCCGGTAAGATTTCCGCAATGCCCTTGCGGCGCTGCCGACCTGCGCGACCGCCGCCCCTGCCGTGACTTCGAGCCGATTCGCACTGTTCAATCTGGGCTTCCGGCCGTTCTACCTGTTGGCGGCGCTGCTGGCCGTGCTCGGCGTTCCGGTCTGGGTGGCGCAGTGGTACGCAGTCATTCCGCAGCCGGGCCAGTTCGGCGGCATGGCCTGGCACGCACACGAGATGGTGTTCGGTTTCGCCGCTGCGGTGATCACCGGATTCCTGTTCACGGCGGCGCGCAACTGGACCGGGCTGCCCACGCCGACCGGCGCTGCGCTGGCCGCGCTGGCGGCCCTCTGGCTCGCCGGCCGGCTGGCGATGCTGACCGGACCCGGTGTGCTGGCGGCGCTGGTGGACTGCGCGTTTCTCCCGCTCGTCGCACTCAGCCTGTGGTTTCCGTTGAAGCGCAGCGGCAATCGCAATCTGTTCTTCGTCGGCCTGTTGCTGCTGTTCGCGGCTGCCAATCTCCTGTTCCATCTCGCACGCCTCGGGGTGCTGGCGCTGCCCCCGACGGTCCCCGCGCGCGGCGCGCTGTTCCTGGTCGTGTTGATCGTTTCGATCATGTCGGGCCGGGTGACGCCGAGCTTCACGAAGAATGCGATGCCTTCGGCCAACGTTCGCCGGGTGGCAGCACTCGACGCCGCGGCCATCGGCGTGCTCGCGACGGCGCTCGCCGCGGAACTCGCGGGGACGCCGGCCTGGCTGCTCGCGCCCCTTGCCGGCGCGGCGGCGGCCTTGCATGCAGTGAGACTCGTGCTCTGGGACCCGCTCTCGACTTTGCGCAGCCCGATCCTGTGGATCCTGCATTTGTCTTACGCGTGGATCCCGCTGGGCATGATTCTGCTCGCGGTTTCGGCGATCTATCCTGAGATCCCGGCTGGCCTGTTCCTGCATGCCCTGGGTACCGGAGCGGTGGGCGGATCGATCATCGGCATGATCACGCGCACCGCACGCGGACACACCGCGCGCCCCTTGCAGGCAGGAGGACGCGAGACGCTGGCGTACGTGCTGGTGCACGTGGCCGCGGCTCTTCGGGTGTTCGGGCCGCTCGCGCTGCCGGCGCAGTACGGCGCGGTCTTGATTGGCGCCGCCACGGCCTGGAGCCTCGCCTTCGTGCTGTATCTGATCGTCTACCTCCCGATCCTTTCGCTGCCTCGCCTCGACGGCAGACCCGGCTAGCCTAACGAAAACGCCCACCGCGGAGGACGCAAAGGACGCGGAGGAAGGCAAATCAGAAAATGACCACCAAGAGCGTCAGGGAAACGAGATGATCGGTTGTTTGTGTGCTTTCTTGGGGTTCCTGGCGGCTTTCGCGGTTCGTCCAAAGTCGTTTCTTTTTGTATTTCCTCTGCATCCTTTACGTCCTCCGCGGTGGGAGCAGATTTTGGAAACCTTAATCCGGATCAAGAAATCGGGAAAAAACGGGCACCCGCCTCGAAATCCATGAAAGTCATGAGGCGACTTTCATCAATTTCCCGATGCGCGATCGCGCAAGTTCGCGTCGCGGCCTGCCCGCGGGCGCAAACATAATCGAGCCGAACGTTGACCGCGCGGGGAGTCTCTGGGGCGCCTCTCCGCTTCCCGTGCGGCACAGCGTTCCGGCACTCGCCGGTGGGCGGCGACCGCGTCTGCCGCGCCCACGACGCCGTCGAAACGCTGTCCCAAGGAGGAAGACATGAAACAGTGGACCGACCCGGCGTACTGCGATATTCGCCTGGGCTTCGAAGTCACGGCGTACGTGTACGTCCGCTAGTCGCGTGCCGAGCGGGGGCGGGCGATCCGCTCCCGCCCCGCCGAAGGAAGCATCGATCATGAATTGCGCCAATGCGTTCGGGGCTCACGAGCGCCCGGTCATCAACCCGCTGTTCCTGTTGCGCTGGGAACACACCCAGCAGGCCTACGTGCTGCTCTACCCGGAGGGTGTCGTGAAGCTCAACGACACCGCCGGCGAAATCCTCAAGCGCTGCGACGGCCGGCACACCGTCGGCGAGCTGGTCGAAGAGATCACGCGCGAGTTTGCGGCCGATCCCGCCCGGATCGGCGAATCGGTGCAGAAATTCCTGGAGGTGTCCCATGCCAAAGGATGGATCCGTCGTCAGGCTTGACGGGCAGGGCAAGCCGCTGTGGCTGGTGCTGGAGCTGACCTACCGCTGTCCGCTCGCCTGCCCTTGGTGCAGCAACCCGGTGGACTACCCCCGTTACGGCGACGAGCTCACCACGGAAGAGTGGAAGCGTGTGCTGCGTGAAGGCCGAGAGCTGGGGGCGTTGCAACTCGGCTTTACCGGCGGCGAGCCGATGCTGCGCAAGGACCTGGAAGCGCTGGTCGAAGAGGCGCATGGCCTGGGCTACTACACCAACCTGATCACGTCCGGGATCGGGCTATCCGAGGCACGGCTCGCGGCCCTGAAGCGCGCGGGCCTGAATCAGATCCAGCTCTCCATCCAGTCGAGCCGGCGCGACCTCACCGACGAGCTGGTCGGTACGCGCGCCTTCGACCACAAGCTGACAGTGGCGCGGCTCATCAAGGCCTACGGGTTTCCGATGGTGCTCAACGTTCCGGTGTTCCGGCAGAACGTGGACCTCACCGCCGAGATCCTGCAAATGGCCGAGGACATCGGCGCGGACTATCTCGAGTTCGCCAACATCCAGTACTACAACTGGGCGATGGTGAACCGCGACGAGCTGCTGCCTTCGCTCGGGCAGCTCAAACGCGCCGAGGCCATCGTGCAGGAGGCGCGCGAGCGGCTCGACGGAAAGATGACCATCTACTTCGTCATCCCCGACTACTACGAAGAGCGCCCGAAGGCCTGCATGAACGGCTGGGGTTCGATTCACCTGACCATAGCGCCCGATGGCACGGCGCTGCCGTGCCAGGAAGCGCGCGTGATCACGGGGCTGGAATTTCCGACCGTGCGCGAGAAGAGTCTCGCGTGGTTGTGGAACGAGTCGCCGGCCTTCAGCAAGTTCCGCGGAGAAGACTGGATGAAGGAACCCTGCCGCAGTTGCAGCGAGAAGGAGAAAGACTTCGGCGGCTGCCGCTGCCAGGCGCTGCTGCTCACGGGGGACGCGGCCAACACCGATCCCGCGTGCGCGAAGTCGCCGCACCATTATCTGATCGTCGAGGCGGTGGCGCGGGCCAGCGACCCGGGCCGTGCGCACCAGCCGCTGGTGATGCGGCGGGCGAGCCGCGAGGAACCGGAGATCGCGCCGGGATGAGAAATCTGCTCGACAGCGCATTCGGCACGATCCTGGCCGGCATCGCGCTGACTGTGGCGCTTTGGCTTCTCGCCCGCTGGCTGGTGCACGCACCTTTCTGGTGAAGGAAAAGCAGAAGGACGAAACACGAAGACCCGAAGAAAGCGCGGGGGTAACGACTCATATAGGAGGCCACGCTTCGCAACGACATGAGGGATGCACGTTCCAGCACGAACACCTGAAGACACAGACTGTGACAGCTTGGGGATATGAACGCCCCACGCTGACAGTCTTCTTTTCAACCTTGCTGGGTTTTCTTCGTGTCTTCGTGTTTCGCTCTGGATCTTTGGGTATATGGAAGCTCAAGCGTTGGATCTGCTGCTGCGCTGGCTGCATTTCTTCGCCGGCATCGTCTGGATGGGTCACAACTACTCGACCCTGATCCAGCGGCCGAGCTACCAGCCGCTGGCGGCCTCCGACCTGACGGACGCCGCCAGCCCGCGCTTCATGAGCCTGCTCGCGCGCGAGCACGCCATCTTCCGCTGGGCTTCCGTGGTGACCTGGGCGAGCGGCGTGCTCATGCTCTGGCGGCGCGGCTGGATCGTGGACGCGGTGACGCTCGCCGGCTACCACGCGGTGATCGGCATCGGACTGTGGATCGGCACGCTGATGATGCTCAACGTGTGGCTCGTGCTCTGGCCGCACCAGAAGAAGGTGTTGGGCTTCGTGCCCGCGCCGCTGGAAGAGCGGCTGCGCGCCTCGCGCGTGACTTTTCTCTCGGCGCGGGTCAATACCGTGCTGTCCATTCCGCTGCTGTTCTTCATGGCCTCGGCGCAGCACGGCGCGTTTCTCTTCTGAAGCTCGCGTGTGCCCAAGCGCTTGATGACGAATCTGTTCCAACGGCGCCTGCAGGCCACACCATCGCGCGCGGGCGCGGCGAACCTGGCCGCCGCCGGGGGGCAGTTGCCGGCCGAGGTGCTGGAGCGCACCGCGCGCGACCTGACCGACTGGCGGCACAGCGCGCGCAGCGTGCTGGCGTTGCCGTTCACGGGCCGCGAGTTCATGGATCTCCTGGCCGAGGCGGTCGCGGCCCTGCGGACGCTGCTCGCGGTACCGGCGAACTATCGCGTGCTGTTTCTGCAGGGCGGGGCTTCGGCGCAGTTCGCCCTGGTGCCGATGAACCTGCTGCGCGGCCGGACGATGGCCTGCTACGCCGACACCGGCTATTGGTCGCGGCGCGCGATCGCCGAGGCGCAGCGCTACTGCGAAGTCGAAGTGCTGCCGCCGCATCGTGCGCCGGCGATCGCTTCGCGCGGCGCCTACCTGCACCTTACTTCGAACGAGACGGCGGATGGACGGCAGTACCGCGAGTTTCCCGACGCCGGCGCGCTCCCCCTCGTGGCGGACATGACCTCGGATTTCCTCACGCGGCCGATCGACGTGTCGCGCTTCGGGCTGATCTACGCCAGCGCGCAGAAGAACATCGGGGCGGCCGGGCTCACCGTCGTCATCGTGCGCCAGGATTTGCTGGGCAGCGCCCATCCGGCAACGCCCACGGTCTTCGATTACCTGGCGCAGGCGCACAACGATTCGCTCTACAACACCCCGCCGATGTTCGCCGTGTATCTCGCCGGCCTGGTGTTCAAGTGGCTGCTGGCGCAGGGTGGGCTGGAGGCGATGCAGGCGGCAGTACAGCGCAAGAGCGCGCAGCTCTACGAAGTGATCGACCGCTCGGGCGGGTTCTACCGCTGCACGGTCGCCGCGCAGGACCGGTCGCAGATCAACGTCTGCTTCTGGCTCGCCGAGGATTCGCTGACGCCGATCTTTCTGCGCGAGGCGGAGGAGGAAGGCTTCCTGCATCTCGCGGGGCATCCGCGCGTAGGCGGCATCCGCGCGAGTCTGTACAACGCGGTGAGCGAAGAAACCGCCTGCGCGCTGGCGAGCTTCATGAGCGAATTCGCCCGGCGCCATGGATGAGACGCACATCGAGGTGATGGGCATGCGCCTGTCCGGGCGCATGGGCATGGCCGCCGGGCTCGACCGCTACGGCGAGATCGCGCATCGCGCGGGCAGGCTCGGCCTGGCGTTCGTCGAGACCGGCACCGTGACGCCGCGTCCGGAGCCGGGACGCAACCGCGGGATCGACGTTCTGGTCGCCAGCCTGCTTCGCCGGGGCTGGCACCGGCCGCACTTGCGCGTCCAGCGCTGCCGGCTCGGCATCAGCATCGCCAGGAACTCCTCGACGCCACTGGCGGAAGCGGCGCGCGATTACGCCTTCTGTCTGCACAAGGGCTGGCCCTTCGCGGATTACTTCACGCTCAATCTGGGCTCGGTGCTGATCGCGGCGCGCGAGACGCCGCATATCCTGCCGGTGTTGCTCGCCAAGGTGAAGGAAGCGCAGTTGCGGCTCGCGGCGCGCACCGGCCGTCAAGTGCCGATCGCCGTCAAGGCGGTGCTGCACGAGGACACGATGGAGGAACTGGCGCGACTGGTCGGGCATCTGGCCGCGCTGGAGTTCGAAGGCCTCCTCGCCGCCACGCCCGACCCCGAGCCCGGAGAAACGACCGTCAGGCCAGGCGTCCTGATTGGCGAGCTGGCGCGCCTGAAGAGCGCGCGCATGGCCATCCTGTCGGTCGGAGGAATTCGCTCGGCCGATGAGGCCTGCGCGCGCATCGAGGCGGGCGCGAGCCTGCTGCAGATGCACCGCGGCCTGATCGACATCGGACCCGGGCTCGCGTGGTCGATTCGCTGTCAGCTGGCCGAAAGGACCGGACGGTCGTTCGCGCGACCCTTGAGCGGCGGATGGGCGAAGGGCTGACGCGCCACGAGGCGATTCATGGCATCGCCTTCGTGCTGCTGAACCACCTCAACGATCCGCTGACCGGAGCAGATTCGTCCCGGCGCGAGGCAGGCAACGCCTGATGGCGCCGGGGCCGTTCAGGAATTCGCCTTCAGGTACGCAATGATCTTGCGGCGCACCTCGGGGTCCGGCTGCTTGTAGAACATGTACACACCGGGCACCCAGGCCTGCGGATCGGTGATCCAGACGTTGAGCGCGGCCTCGTTCCACTGCATGCCTTTGAGCGTCTTCATGAACGTGGGCGAATAGCTGAAGCCGGGGGCGGTCCCGGCTATGCGGCCGACCACGCCGCGCAGATTCGGTCCGAACGGCGGCGCGAAGGCGACGCGCGGCGCCTCGTCGTTCCAGGCGATCGATGTGTGCGGGACGTCCGTTACCGTCGTCGCGCCATGCCGGTTCGCGGCCAGCAACACCGGCTGCCGCTGCGTGGGCTCAAAGCGTTTCCCGCTCTGCACCGTGATGCTGCCGTGACAGATCTGGCACTGGGTCCGGTACAGGTTCTCGCCTTCCGCCACGTCGTCCGCAATGGCGATACTCGCGCTGCCCAGCCCGGCAAGCAGCGCTGCGCATGCGCTCTTCGAGATCATGTCCACCTCACTCTTCAGGGACAAGGCAAGCTTCACCTTAGTCCCGCGGGCGGCCGGAAATCCTTGACCCAAATCAAACGGCGCGGCGCTGCGCCCCCCAGGGCGATCAACGCTCGGAAGCGGCGAGCTTCAGGGCCAGTCCGGCAAAGATGGCCCCGGCCACGCGATTGATCACGATCTGCGCGCGGCGCGAGCGCGCGAGCCAGCTCCCGATCGCGCCCGCCGCGAGGGCGATCGAGCCGAACACGATCAGCGTGGCCACGATGAAACCCGCTCCGAGGCTGATGAGCTGGAGCGCGAGCGCCCCTCGCTTCGGATCCGCGAACTGCGGGAGGAAGGCCAGGAAGAAGATCGAGACCTTGGGATTCGTCACGTTCATGACGATGCCGCGGCGGTAGAGCCGCCAGCCCGCGACCGCGGCTTCGACCTCGGCCCGAATCGGCGAGGCTGACGCGCGAAACGCCTGCCAGGCGAGATACAACAGGTAACCCGCACCCACCAGCTTGAGCGCGGTGAACGCCACGGCGGACGTCTGGAAGATGGCGGCCACCCCGACCACCACCGCGCCGGTGTGCACGACGAGCCCGGTGCAGAGCCCGAGCGTGATCAGCAGACCGGCCCTGCGTCCGCGCAACGCCGACTGCGTCAGCACAAAGATGTTGTCCGGGCCCGGCGCGAGCGCCAGCACAACGCTGGCGGCGAAGAAGGTGAGATAGGACTCGATCGGGATCGACATGCGCGTGAACTCCGCTCCCGTCCATCTTAACTCCGAAGGATCCCCGCGTGTGCCAGTGCCGGCGGTCCGATCCCCGTGTCAGTGGCTCGTGCCCGAGGACCGGGTGATCTTGTTCCAGACGTTGTATTTGCCCACGGGTTTTCGCATCGGCAGGCGCTTGACTTCCTCGAGCGTGGCCGCGTCGTACACCACGAGCGCGCCGTCCTCTTCCCACACGCTGGCGAGGGCATAGCGCCCGTCTCGGGTGAACTCGACATGCGCCACGGTCCTGCCCGGGGCGGGCCGCAGGGTCTTCACCACCTGCAGCGTGCGCTTGTCGATCACTTGCAGCGCATCGCGGTTCGGGCTGTTGAAGGAATCGGTCCAGGCGTAAGGCGTGTTCTCGTGGCTGCGCAGGAAAAAGCCCGGTCCGAGCGTCTCGATTTGCCTGACGGTCTTCCAGGTCTTCATGTCGATCACGCTGATCACGCCGGCCTTGAGGTTGGGCGTTGCCATGACCCAGCGCCCGTCCAGCTCCCAGGAGATTCCCGACCCCAGGTGCGGCAGCCCCGGCAGCTCGACCTCCGCGATCTTGCGGCGCACGTCGAGGTTGACCACCTGGCCCTTGCCGCCGTCGCGCGCCGCGCCGATGACATACGCGTAGCTCGGATCGAAGAAGAAATCGTCGAGGATCTCTTCCAGTACTGCACGGCGCGCAGTGAACTGGCCGGGCGCCGCCAGCCCTTCGTTCATGCGGTAGTCGTGCACCAGGCCCTCGTACACCGGCTCTGCTTCGGGGTCGTAGGACATTTCCCAGATCTCGGGAATGTCCTTGAGCGCCAGGATGAAACTCTTCCGGGGCTTGGCGTCGTACACCGCGCCCACACGCGAAGGGCGGCCGTCCCTGTCCTGAACCGGGATGACGCGGACGACGGACAGATCGGCCGCTTCGAGGATCACGAGCGTGCGAGGCAGGTAGTTGCCCACGGCCACGTATCGGCCGTCGCCGGAGACCGCTGCATTGCGTGTGTTGATCCCGGCGCGTACCTCCGCGACCATCGCCAGGCTCCAAAGGTCGTACTTCGAGATCCAGCCGTCGCGCGAGACGAAATAGACGTAGCGTCCATCCGGAGAAAACTTCGGCCCTCCGTGCAGGGCATAGCGCGTGGGGAATCGGGCGAGCGGTTCCAGCCGGTCGCCATCCAGGATCGTCGCGTGATGGTCGCCGGCCTCGACCACAACGAACAGGTTCAGCGGATCGGCATCGTAGACGGGCTGCGCGGGCAGGCTTCCGGCGGCGCGGTGAATGACGCGTGAGGCTTCGATCTGGGCCCGGTCCCAGATCGGCATCCGCGCAAGCGGCGTAAAGATGTACTCGACAAGCGACTGGATCTGCGCGGCCGAGAGTTCTGTTTCGAAGCCGGGCATTTGCGTGGCGTGCCGTCCTTTCGCGACGAGCTGTTCGGCCGCCGCTCGCTTGAGCCGTTCGAGGTTCTCGGGCAGCAGAGCCGGCCCTGTCGCTCCGAGACGGTCCGCGCCGTGGCACGCGGCGCAGTGTTCCCTGTACAGCGCCTGCGCCTCCTGCGCCATGGCTGTGCCGGCAAGGGCCAGAAGAGCGAAACAAGAAGGCAAGAGCAACACGAGCACAAGACAGCGGCGCCCAGGGACGCCTTGATGATTCCTCTTTTCGTTCCTCGCAATGCTTCGGAGACATCCCCCCGGGTTTTTCTTTCGGATCCTGTTTTTCTTCGTGTCTTCGTGCTTCGTTCTGGTCATTGTGATCCCTCGGGGGCCGTGCGGCGCGCGCGCGAGTAGGGCGTGAGGACGAGGCGCGGAGAGGCATCGGCGATGCCCAGTTCTTCGTCGGTCAGGTAGCAAGCCGGATCCTCCGCCCACGGATCGCCGGTGAGCTGCCAGGCACGGGTGCGCGTGTTGCCGTTGCACACGTCGAGAAAGCGGCATTGCGCGCAGCGGCCTCGAACCGGGCGCGGACGCTGCCTGAGCCCGCGCATCAGGGGATCGGAAACGTCGTTCCACAGTTCGGAGAAAGGACGTTCGCGCACGTTGCCGATGGTGTATTCCCACCACATCGTGTCGGGATGGACATTGCCGAGGTTGTCGATGTTGGCGATGCCGATCCCGGAACTGTTGCCACCCCATTCGCCGAGCTTCGCGCGCAGGTGGGCCACGCGTCCCGGGTGATGTTTCACGGCCCATCGCAGCAACCAGATCGCGTCGGCGTCGTTGTTGCCGGTGACGAACTCGGTCGGCAGGCCGCGCCGCAGATGGTCGCAGGCGGTGCGCAGGAGCAGGTCGATCGCCCAGCGGGTGGTCAGATGCAGCGCGTCGCGCGCGCGGTTCACGTTGCCGCGCCCGGCGTAGTTGAGGTGCGACATATAGAATTTGAAGACGCGCTCGCGCTCGATCAGTTCGAGCAGGTGCGGCAGGTCCTGGGCGTTGTCCTGGGTGAGCGTGAAGCGCACCCCCACCTTCAGCCCCGCGTCGCGCACCAGGCGGATCCCTCGGAGTGCCGCGTCGTAGCCGCCCGGCATGCGGCGGAAGCGGTCGTGAGTGTCGCGCATGCCGTCCAGGCTCACGCCCACGTAGTCGAATCCGGCGGCGGCGATGTCTCCAGCGTTGTGCTCGTTGATCAGCGTGCCGTTGGTGGACAGCCCGACGTAGAAGCCCATGTCTTTCGCGCGCCGCGCGATGGAGAAGATGTCCGGGTGCAGCAGGGGCTCGCCGCCGGAGAGGATCAGCACCGGCGCGCCGGAGCGCTTCAGGTCATCCATCACCGCGAAGATCTCCGGCGTGGCGAGCTCTCCCGGGAAGTCGTGGTCGGCCGAGATCGAGTAACAGTGCCGGCAGGCGAGATTGCAGCGCCGCAGCAGGTTCCAGATGACGACCGGCCCACTCGGCCGCGCTCCCGTGCCCAACGGCGTCGGATTTTCGATTTCCCTCAAATACTGCGTCAGTCGGAACATCCGCTCATGTCTCCTTGGATTCCCGCGGGAAAGCGCTCACCGCGCTTTATCCTCAAGTGAGCCGCAGGCCGGTCTTCTTGAGAATCCGGCTGCTGTAGAGCACTTCGTACCCGCGGCTGGCACTGCCGAGCAGCTCGGCGATCCGCCGCACCTTCTCCTCGACTTGCGCCCGATCGTGCCCGTGCACCATCGCGAAAAGGTTGTACGGCCAAAGCGGAGGCTGGCGCCGTCGCAGGTAGCAGTGGCTGACCAGCCCGCTCAGCGCAAGACGCTCGCCGAGATCGTCCACCACGGCATCGTCCACGTCCCACACCGACATGCCGTTGGCGACATAGCCGATGGCGTAGTGATTGGGAATCGCGCCGATGCGCCGGATCACGCCGAGCCGGAGCATGCGCTTCATGCGCTCCATCACTTCCTCCGCGCTGATTCCGATCAGCTCGGCGACATCGTGGTAGGGGCGCGGGGTGAGGGGAAGACCGGACTGCGTCGCACGCACGATCGCCCTGTCCAAGGCATCAAGCTGGATGTCCGGGGCCATGGTCGGGTTCTCCGGCTAGAGCGGCAGGTCGAGCGCGACGAAGTATTCGCGCAGCTTGTGGAACTCGAACACGGGATGGCCGCAGTCGCGCTCGATCTCGAACAGCACGCGGGTAACGGTCGCCGGGTTCCCGGCCGCGACGACGAACCACATGTTCAGCGCGTGCTCGCGCCGATAATTGTGCGCGACCTCCGGATAGGCGTTGACGATCCGGGCCACCCGTTCGTAATCGTCTTCCGGAACCTGGATCGCCGCGAGGGTGTAGGCGCCTCCCAGGCGCTCGGCCTGGTAGAGGGGGCCGAACCGCGTCAGGGCGCCCTCGACGAGAAGGCGTTTGAGGCGCGCGATCAGCGTGTCCTGCGAAATGCCCAGTTCGCGCGCGACTTCGAGATAGGGTTGCTCGCAGATCGGAAAGCCTTGCTGAAGCCGATTCACGATCGCGCGATCCAGGGTATCGAGCGCTGGCTCAGGCATCGGCGAGGACTTCGAGCGGCGCGTAGCGCGCGGCGGTCTGCTTGAAACTGCGCCGGCTGAAGAGTACTTGGCAGGGGAAGGACTCGAGGCCGGCGGCCCTGCGCAGCCCGGCCAGGCGCTCGCGCACCTGCGCTTCCTCGCGCCCGTGCAGCATGCAGTACAGGTTGTAGTTCCAGCGCTCGGCGCGCGCGCGCCGGTAGCACAGGCTGACCCGCGGGTCGGCAGCCAGCCGCAGTCCGAAGCCGCGAGCCGCCGCGTCCGGCACATCCCACACCACCATCGCGTTGGCTCTGAAGCCCAGCGGCCGATGTCTCACGATCACGCCGAATCGACGGATCAGCCCCTGCACCTGCCAGCGCTGCAGCGTCTCCAGGACCCGCTTTTCAGACAGCCCGCAGCAGTCGGCCAGCGCGGCATAGGGACGCGGGACGAGCAGCAGCCCTTCTTCCACTGCGGCCACCAGGCATTGTTCACCGCGATCCAGCGCGACGCGCGCGGCCAGGGCCGGCGCGGCGCCTCCCTGGGTGTGCCCGTCGCGCAGGTCGAAACCCAGATCGATGCGATACTCCTCGAGCAATGGCAGCGACAACAGCGGTCCACATTGCGCCTGCCGCTCGATCGCTGCGAGGGTGCGTGCCAGCCTCCCGGAATCCGCAGCGGTGACCACGAACCAGAGGTTGAACGCGTGATCCCGTTCGTAATTGTGGTTCACCTCGGGGAAGCGGTTGACGGCCTGCGCCACGCGCTCCAGCGCCTCCGGAGGCACCGCAGCCGCCACGAGCGTGCTGGCGCCGATCGTGTTCGGGGCGAACACCGCGCCGATCCGGCCGACCACACCGGCCAGCTCCAGCCGGGCGAGCTTGGCGAGCACCCAATGCTCGCTCTGCCCGAGCCGCTGCGCGATCTCCAGGTACGGGCGCTCGCACAGCGGGAAGCCGCGCTGGAAGTCGTTGAGCAGCCGGAACCCTGCCGCGTCCATTTCAGAACCCGATGCGCGCCGCGCGCGCCGTGAAGAAAATGCCGCTCGGTTTGTCGGCCGGGACTTCGGCAACGCGTTGCAGGCTTGCCGTGTCGTAGACCACGACGCGGTCGTCGTCGCGCGCCGAGATCCACACCGCCTCGCCGCGCGGGGTGAACTCCATGTGCAGCACCGCCCGCCCCGGTTCGAGCGTGCGCGCCACGCAGCCGCACTCGGTGTCGATGACTTGCACGCGCCCGTTATCGGGGAAGGCGAAGCTCACCCACACCTGGCGCGCATCGGGCCGCGCCACCACGAACACGGGCTGGCCGGCCACGGCGATGCGCCCGGTCTCCTGCCAGCTTTCGGTGTCGACAACGAGGACTTCGTGGCGCCCGATCGCCGGCACGAAGGCACGGCAGCCGGCGACTGCCCAACCGCGCAGATGCGGCATCTTGTAGACCGGGAGTTTCTCTTCGCCCTGGCGATAGCCCTGCAGGATCCGCCGCACGCCGCGCTCGGGATGCCACAAATCCAGCAGCGCCAGACCGTCTTCGCCGTACAGGCCCGCGACGTACCAGCGGCCGTCGGGCGTCACCAGTCCGTCGTAGGGCTGCAGGCCGGCCGCGAACTTCTGCACGCCGGGCCGGCGCGGATTCGAGGCGTCCACCAGCCAGATCTCCCCGGCGTCGAACAGGCTGAAGACAAACCGGCCGCCGGGCGCATCGGCCAGTCCGACCACCTTCGAGCGCTGCTGCGCATCACCGAACTCGGCGGGAATGTCGGCCAGCAGCTCCAGCGTGTCCGCGGAGAACAGCTTCACGCCTCCGGGCGCGTAGTTCTGCGCGGCGACCACGCGGCCGTCCTGTGAGATGGCCCCGCCGATGCTGTTGCCGGCCTGCAGGATGCGTGCGTCGATGCGCGCGCCGAGCAGATCGACTTTGGTGAGCCCGCCGTCGCGCCCGAACACGAAGGCGTAGCGCCCGTCGCGCGAATACACCGCCGAGGCGTGCGACAGATCCCCCAGACCCTCGACGCGTGCGATGGCGGTGCGCGCGCTGGTATCGAGCACCCGGACGCTGCCCGCGGCTCGCTCGATCACGATCCCCAGATCGCCCGTGCCTCGCAACTGCGCCTGCGCGGCGGGCGCAACCAGCGAAGCGGCGAGCGCAAACCCCGAGACGGAAAGGCGAAGCACGAAGGCACGAAGGCACGAAGGCAGTTCGGGTGACAAGAAAGCCCTCATCCGTCTGCACCGCTGGCCAAACGCCGCTGCCGCAGCACAACTGCGGAAAAGTCTCTCGGTAATCTTCACGCCTATTCCGGCTCCTGGTTTTGCACTTCTTCGTGCCTTCGTGTTCTCGTGCTTCGCTCTTGTGTTTCTTCTGAATCCAGGCCGCGCATCAGCGCCTCGGTCAGCCACCGCGCTTCGCGCTCGCTGAGGAAAGTCCGCCAGCCCGGCATCGCCGTGCCCGGGCGGCCATCGAGGATGATCCGCGTGAGATTTTCCGGCGGCTTGCCGCGCAGGCTCGATGGATCGAGCGCCGGCCCGAGCCCGCCGGTCAGGCGCAAGCCGTGGCAGGCGCCACAGTCGTGGCGGATGAGATGGGCCAGTTCCTGCCTGCGCGCCAGGCTCGGTTCTGCCGGGTCGACCGCGCAGGCTGCCTGCGCCGCAAGCGCCAGCGAGGCGGCGAGGGCGAGTCCGGAACCGCTGTGAATCGTTTGCCGCACGAACAGTTTGAAAATGGCCACCAGAGAACTTTGCCTGCACCGAGCAGCGGATGTTTTGAGGCAGGTCAAATCGGCTCGTGTGCAGCAAAAAAACGGGGGCAGAGCCCCCGCGAAACTGGAGTGCACCAAATACAGGTCAGATCAATGATGTGCCGCTGTCTCTTCGTGCCTGCCGGTGCTATTGCGCCATGATCCACTGCACCAGCAGCTTGACTTCGGAATCGCTCAGCTTGCCCTTGTGCGGCGGCATCGGGATCGCGCCCCACACTCCGCTGCCGCCGTCGATCACCTTCTTTTCCAGCGCCGCCTGCGCGTCCTTGTTGCCTTTGTATTTCTTCGCCACGTCCTTGTAGGAAGGGCCGACCAGCTTCTTGTCCATTGCGTGGCAGGCCATGCAGCCCTTGGCGTCGGCGAGCTTTCCGGCGTCGTTGGCCGACGCCTGTCCGGCCAGGAAGAAGACGATCGCCGCGGCGACCGCGATCAGGATGTCGATCGGACCGAGCTTCATGTTTCCGCTCCTCAGTAGATGTCGTGCTGAGTGTTGTAGACGTTGAAGTGTCCAGTCGGAGTGATCAGCCTCGGGTCCTTGATGACCGCCTTGAGCTTGCGGGTCTTGTCGTCCACCACGACGATCGCCGATTCCTGGTTCTTGGCGCTCCATACCGAGAACCATACTTCGTCCCCGTCCTTGTTGTACTCGGGCTGCACCACGCGCTTGGCGCCTTCGCCGACGCCCGCCCACTCCGCGATCGGCAGGATCTGCGGCTTCTTCGACAGGTCGCGGATGTCGAACACCGCCACCGACTGGGAAATCTTGGGATCGGGATTGAGTGGCGTGTCCACCCACAGGTTGGTCGATTTCGGATGGGTCTTGATGAACAGATTGCCGCCGCCTTGGCCCTCGAGCATCTGCACCACCTTCCACGCGTACTGCTTGTGCTTGATCGGATCGGTGCCGATCAACGCGACCTTCTCGCTGCCCAGATGGCCGGTTGCCCAGACCGGGCCGAACTTCGGATGCACGAAATTCGCGCCCCGTCCGGGGTGCGGGATCTTGTCCACGTCCACCAGCGCGGTGAGCTTGCCGCGCAAGGCATCGACCACCGCGATCTTGTGCGACTGGTTGGCCGCGACCAGGAAGTAGCGCTTGGTGGCGTCCCAGCCGCCGTCGTGCAGGAAGCGGGCGGCACCGATCTCGGTGGTCTTGAGGTTGCGGATGTCCCGGTAGTCGACCAGAAGAATCTTGCCGGTTTCCTTTACGTTCACCACGAACTCGGGCTTGTGGTGGTTGGCCACGATGGAGGCTACGCGCGGTTCGGGGTGGTACTCCTGCGTGTCAACCGTCATGCCGCGGGTGCCGACGATCTTCTTTGGTTCGAGCGTGTCGCCGTCCATGATCACGTACTGCGGCGGCCAGTAGGACCCGGCGATGGCGTACCTGTCCTCGTAGCCCTTGGCCTTGGAAGTGTCCACCGAGCGCGCTTCGAGCCCTATGCGGATCTCGGCCACGTTGTCGGGTGTTTCCATCCACAGGTCGATCAGGTTCACCTTGGCGTCGCGGCCGATGACATAGAGATAGCGTCCCGAGGCCGAGAGCCGCGAGATGTGGACCGCATAACCGGTCTTGACGATGTTGACGATCTTCTTGCTGTGGCCGTCGATGATGGCCACTTCTCCGGTGTCGCGCAGCGTCACCGAGAAGAGGTTATCCACGTCGAGCCGGTTCATCTTGCGCTTGGGCCGCTTCTCGGGTGGGACGACGACCTTCCAGGTCGCCTTCATTTCCTTCATGCCCCATTCCGGCGGGGTGGGCGGGGTCTGCTGGATGTAGCGCGCCATCAGGTCCACTTCTTTCTCGGTCAGCTCTCCGGAAGTCCCCCAGTTCGGCATGCCCGCGGGGGAGCCGTAGTTGATGAAGACCTTCAGGTACTCGGTGCCGCGTTCGAGCGTGATGTCCGGTGTGAGCGGCTTGCCGGTCGCGCCCTTGCGCAGCACGCCGTGACAGCCGGCGCAGCGCTCGAAATAGATCTGGCGCGCGCGCTCGAACTCGGCTGCGGTCATCGGCGGCGCCTTCGGATTGATGTCCTGGTGCATCGGTTCCTCCGCGAGCGGCGAGGCGCCGGCCTGGTACTTCAGCTCCTCCTCGCTCACGCCCGGCTTCTCGCCGTGCTTTTCCTTTTCCTCGTCGGCGCCGACTCTCCCCGCTGCCAGCCACAGGACCAGTAACGCCGTGCTGCACGCAGTCAGGATGCGGGCGGATTGCATTTCGACCTCCGTTTGCCGGGTTTCAGAATTTGCCGTGCCGTTGCGCGATACATTGTCGCGATGAAAACGTGGTCATCCTTGATTCAAATCAAGCCGAGGGGTGCTGCCGCGCGGTTACAGTGCGATCAACGAGGCACCGGCGGTGGACCAGCGGATGACCATTCACGACGGAGGATTGCCCGACCCCGGGAAGGCGGACGCGGTGTCATCGCCTTCGCCTTTTCCGACCGCTTCGCTCGGCTTTGCGAGCCGCGGGCGTCGTTCGTCCGGCTGCGTGCTGCTGGTCGGTGCCGGCCCCGGCGACCCGGAGCTGCTGACCCTGAAGGCGCTGCGCGCCATCCGGCGGGCCGACGTCGTTCTCTACGATCATCTCGTGGCGAAAGAGATCGTGGCGTTGGCGCGTGCCGATGCGCAGCTCATCTACGTCGGCAAGGAGTCCGGCCGCCACACCCTTCCGCAGCCGCGCATCAACGAGTTGCTGGTGCAGTTCGCGTCCGCCGGAAAATGCGTCGTGCGGCTCAAGGGGGGCGATCCGTTCATCTTCGGCCGTGGCGGCGAGGAGCTCGAGCAACTGGCAGCGCTGGGCATCGACTTCCAGGTGGTACCCGGTGTGACCTCGGCCTGCGGCGTGTCCTGTTACGCGGGGATCCCGTTGACGCACCGCGACCATGCACAGTCGGTCGTTTTCGTCACCGGCCACCTGCAGGACGGCAGCGTCAACCTCGACTGGCTGGCGCTGGCGCGCCCGCGCCAGACCGTGGTGATCTACATGGGGCTCGCCGGCCTGGAGGCGATCTGCGCGCAGCTTGCGGCCCACGGGCTTCCCGGCTCGACCCCTGCCGCAGCGATCGAACGCGGCACCACCGCGCATCAGCGCGTGGTGTCGGGCGATCTGCGCACGTTGCCGCGGCGGGTCGCGGCAGCGGAATTGCGCCCGCCGGTGCTGATCGTCGTGGGCGAAGTCGTGAAGTTGCGCGAGCAGCTCGCGTGGTACGGCGACAGCGGGCAACCGGTGCCCGAGTCGTCCCCGGAAGATCGGCTGACGCGGGTGGCCTAGAATCCGGCCTGCGGTCGTTCGCGCCGGATCGACTCCGCCGAGGAGGACCATGCGCGCGATTCCGGTTGCGCGCGGATCGCCGCATAATGACAGACGGACCGCGCGGGCTCGAAGCGTTGGAAGCAGCATGCTGACCGTTCCGATCAAGACTCAGGCTTTCCTGAACAATCTTCCGCTGTTCCGGGAGCTGGGCGCGGAAGAGATCGATCGCATCGCGTCTGGGACGCGCGAAGTGCGCGTCAAGCGCGGCGACGTGCTGTTTCAGAAGGGTGACCCCTGCCGCGGTTTCCACATCGTTGTCTACGGCCAGGTCAAACTTCTCTTCGTCACGCCGCAGGGCGACGAGAAGGTGATCGAGATCATGGGTCCCGGGCAGAGCTTCGGTGAGGCGGTGATGTTCCTCGAAAAGCCCTACGTCGTGACCGGTCAGGCGCTGACCGACTCGATGCTGCTGCACGTGGCCAAGGAAGTGGTGTTCGAGGAGATCGAGCGCGACCCGAAGTTCGCGCGGCGGGTGATCGCGGGGCTGAGCCGCCGGCTGCATCAGCTGGTGAGCGACGTAGAGGCCTACTCCCTGCGCTCGGCCGCGCAGCGCGTGATCGGCTATCTGCTGCGCCCCGATCACGAGCACGGCGATTCTGAACGATCGCTGGCGGTGACATTGCCTGCGAGCAAGTCGGTCATCGCTTCGCGGCTCAACATCACCCCAGAACATTTCTCGCGCGTACTGCACGAGCTGACCGAGGCGCGCCTCATAGTGGTGGATGGCCGCACGGTGCGCATTCTCGACGTCGACCGGCTGCGCGCCTACGACGGCTAGCCGCGCCGTTCACGCGCTGACTGGCGCGCGGCAATCTGCCGCTCGTGTTGAGCCGGGCGCCAGCCCCCGCTATCCTCCGCTTTTCGCTGCCGGTGCGGCTGCGCGCGGACGGGAATTTTTCCCGGTTGCAGGGACCGGGCGCAAACTTTGGTGGCGTGTGCGCTTCTAATGGAATCGATACCTGCGATATCCGGTCGAGCCCTGAACTGACAAAGGAGGAGAGAATCGATGACGATCGTCACTGCCAAGCGCCCGTGGAGTCCTGGCGCGTTACTCGCTCTTGCGTGTCTGGCGTGTATGCCCGCGCTCGCCGCGGACGGCGGCAGGGGAATGGCTTACGTCAGTAACCAGAATGGTGATGTGACCGTCATCGATCTGGACACGCTGGAAACGGTTACGGAATTCAAGGTCGGTGCGGAGGGACCGCGCGGGATCGGAGTCACCGCGGACGGCAAGTTGCTGGTCACCGCCAACGGAGAAGCCGGCGATATCTCGGTCATCGACCGGGCGAGCGGCAGGCTCCTCAAGCGCATCCCGATCGGCAAGAACCCGGAGTTCGTCCGCATTCGCGGCAATTATGCGTTCGTCTCCTTCGAACCGGCGGCCGTCGGCGGCCCGCCGCCCAAGCCCGGCTCGGAAGAGGCAAGGGCGCTGGCCGAAGCGCGCGAAGAAGAAGATGCCGAGCCCGCCAAGATTGCCGTGGTGGACCTGAAGAAAGGCAAGGTGATTCGCGCGATCACGGGCGGGATGGAAACCGAGGGCATCGAGTTCTCCGCCGACGGCAAGCTGATCATCGTCACCAACGAGGCCGACGAGAATCTCTCGGTGCACGAGATCGCCACCGGCAGGCTGGTGAAGAAGATCAGCACCAAGGAATACGGCAACCGGCCGCGCGGCATCAAGATGATCCCGGACGGCAGCGGCTACGTCGCCAGCCTGGAGTTTTCCAACAAGCTGGTCGTGCTCGACAAGGATTTCGACGTCGTGAAAGTGGTGCCGACCGGCGAGGTGCCCTACGGGCTGGCTTTCGATCGCAGCGGCGAGCGCCTGTTCGTCGCCCTGGCCAAAGGCAAGGCCCTCCAGGTGTTCGATGCGAAAACCTTCGAGCCGATCAGGAACGTTCCCACCGGCGATCGCTGCTGGCATTTCACGTTCACCCCGGACGACAGCCACATTCTGGTGGCTTGCGGGCGCTCGAACGAAGTGGTCGTGATCGACGCGAAAACCCTGGAGCCGGTCAAGCGCATCGCGGACAAGAAGATGCCGTGGGGCATTGTGACTTATCCCAAGGCGATCGGCAGCCTCGATGTGCCCTGAGCGCCAGCTTGCCGTGATTCGCAAAGAGCCTCGGCTGCGAGGCTCTTTTCGTTTTCACAGTAGCGGGACGCGAAGATCGCGGAGGAGCGCAACGCGTACAAACCTTCTGGAGGAGGAAAAATGGCGAAAAGGGCATTCATCAATCCGGCGAACGTGCGCAGGATCGGCGCGTTCTCTCATGCCGCGGCCACCCAGGGCGGCGTCACGGTTCATGTCAGCGGCCAGATCGCCCTCGACAAGGACGGCAGCCTCGTCGGCAAGGGCGATCTGCGCGCGCAGACGCAGCAGGTGTTCGAGAACATCCGCATCATCCTCGAGGAAGCCGGCGGCAGCTTCAACGACGTGGTGAAGCTCACTCACTACGTCGTCGGGCTCAAGCCGGAGAACAGGGCGCTCATCACCGAGGTGCGCAACAAGTACGTGAATCAGGCCAATCCGCCGGCCAGCACCATGATCGGAATCGACGCGCTGGTCATGGATGGGCTGCTGATCGAAGTCGAAGCGCTCGCCGTCATCGACGAAGCCCGGGCCAGGCTGGCCTGAGCGATAACGGTTTCGGACAGCAGGCGATACCGACACTCGACGCAGAGGCGTCGGGGTGTCGAATTTCTCCGGGACCGTAGATCAGAGATCGCGGGCGAGGCGCACGCCGGAGAACTGCCAGCGTGCGGCCGCGGGAAAGAAGTTGCGATAGGTCGCGCGGATGTGATCGTCGGGCGTGGCACAGGAGCCGCCGCGCAGCACGTACTGGTTCACCATGAACTTGCCGTTGTATTCGCCGATCGCCCCGGCGGGCGCCCGATATCCCGGATAGGGCGCATAGCTCGACTGCGTCCACTCCCACGCGTCGCCGAAGATCTGCTGCAGCCCGGGACCGGTCGCTGGGCGTGGATGCAACGCCTCGGCGCCGGCGAGGTTGCCGGTCACCGGGAGCGAACCGGCGGCGTGCTCCCACTCGGCTTCGGTGGGCAGGCGTGCGCCGGCCCAGCGGGCGCAGGCATCGGCTTCGAAATACGAGACATGAGCCACGGGCAGGTCCGGATCGAGTGGGCGCACGCCGTTCAGCGTGAACTCGGTCCAAGCCGCGCCTTCGCGCATCCAGTACATCGGGTGCTCCACGGCATTGGCCTGCACCCAATCCCAGCCTTCGGACAGCCATAGCAGCGGATTGCCGTAACCGCCGTCTTCGACGAACCTCAAGTACTCGCCGTTCGTCACCAGACGCGAGGCGAGCCGGTAAGGATGCAGATACTGCTTGTGGCGCGGCAGCTCGTTGTCGAAGCAGAAACCGTTGCCGTCGTGGCCGATTTCGACGACTCCGCCTTCGAACTCCAGCCACTCCAAGGGCGCAGCGCGCGCCGGCGAGGCGCTCGTGCGCCGGAGGTAGGCGGGCTTCAGCGGATTCATCGAGAGTAGATGCTTCACGTCCGTGAGAATCAGTTCCTGGTGCTGCTGCTCGTGATTCAGGCCGAGCGTGGTCAGCAGGCGCAACTCACGGTCCTCGCCCCGCGCCGCGAGCAACGCCGCCATGCGCGCGTCGACGTCCGCGCGATAGGCGTGCACTTCGTGGAGCGCCGGGCGGGTCAGCAATCCGCGCTGAGGGCGCGGATGTTTTTCGCCCACGCCGTTGTAGTAGGAGTTGAACAGTACCCGGAAGGCCGGATTGAACGGCCGGAACGGACGCTCGTACTTCTCGAGGATGAACGTCTCGAAAAACCACGTCGTGTGCGCGAGATGCCACTTGACCGGGCTCGCGTCGGGCATCGACTGCACGCAGCAATCCTCCTCGGACAGCGGCTCGGCGAGCGCGAGCGTTCGGGCCCGCACCGCGGCGAAGTCCGCATCCGCTCCGGCGCGCGCCCGCTTCGGCGGCGGATTCCGCGACCGGTCGCGGGCTGGATCGGGTCTGCCTGGATCGTTCATGTCGCTGTCCGTTTTGGAGAAGACGGCCCCGCCCCTCACGCCCGTGCGTAACACACTGCGTACCACTGCTTTTCGTCGGTCCACGCGATGAGGTCGCGAAACCCGGCCCGCGTCAGCATCACCTCGAAGTCGCGCAAGCGGTACTTGTAGCTGTTTTCGGTGTGAATGCGTTCGCCCCGCTCGAAGTCGCGCCCCCCGCCCGGCCAGGTGACCGAAACGCCGCGCTTGGCCTCGAGGTGCATTTCCACGCGCGACGCAGGCTCGTTGAAGAACGCCACGTGCCGCCAGTCCCTGAAGTCGAAATCCGAACCGAGCAGCGCGTTGACGTGTTCGAGTACGTTGAGATTGAACGCCGCCGTCACGCCGAGGGCGTCATCGTAGGCCGCATCCAGCACCGCCTTGTCCTTGACCAGATCGACGCTGATCAGAATGGCGCCGTCCTCGTCGCACTGCGACCGCACCGCCGCGAGAAACGCATGCGCCTGTTCCGGCGTGAAGTTCCCGATCGACGAACCGGGGTAGAAGAACAGCCGCTTGCGGGCCCGAACCGCGTCGGGCAGGGAGAACGGCCCCGACAGATCCAGCGCGAGCGCCAGCATTTCCATTCCGGAGAACAGGTACCGCATGCTGTTCAGCGCCTCGCGCAGGTATTCGGTCGAGAGGTCGACCGCCACGTACTGCGCGGGCTGCAACACGCCGAACAGCCGCTTTGCCTTTTCGCAATTGCCGGCGCCGAGGTCGATCAGCGTTGCGCCGCGGCCCGTGATCCTGCCGATCTGCTGGGCGTAACGCGAAAAGATGCCGGTCTCCACCCGCGTGAGGTAATACTCCGGAAGCCGCGTGATCGCTTCGAACAGCCTGGAGCCCAGCGGATCGTAGAAGTACTTCGAAGGAATGAAGGGCGCGCTCGCGAGCAGCGCGGCATGGAGCTCTACTCGCGCGCCGGGGTAGCCTCCCGGCACGCTCGGATGCCGATAATCTCGCGGCGCGGCGGCGGCCGCTGCGCCGGGGTCATCGCCCGGGACATGGCGCTGCTCGTGCTGCGCCGCGATGCGGCGCACTCCTCCCAGCCATTTTCTTGTGTTCGTCATGGGGGCTCCCGAAGCAAATCGCTGGTGCGAGGCTGCCTGCCGATACATGGTAGACCTTCGGGGTCGCGCTGTGTTCGCGTTCTGCCTTTTCACGCGGGATGTTTTCGGGCCCGGCTTCGATTGCGGCTCGGCTCATGATCGGGCCCGCCACATGGCGGACCAATACGGCAAGCGGCGCAGCGATAAACTACGCCACCTGGCGTATTTCGCTTCCGGACGGTGCCGCGTATGGTGACGCAGATACGGAATGCCCTGCCTTCCGGCAAGACCGTCGACGTGATCCTGAGCGCGCTCTACGATCTGTACCGCCATCGCGATGCGGGGACTTTCCCTGCGCGCCTCACCACCGTACTGGCGCGCGTGGTGGCCTGCGATACCGCCGCCTATGTGCGCATCGATCCCGCCGCCGGCGCGTTGGCGAAGTGGGTCGCCGAGCAGCTGGCCGAAATCTCCCCGGCCCGGCCGGCGATCCGCCGGTCACCAGCCGCGAGGCGCTCAAGGACTATCTGCGGAGCGAGCCGAGGGTGTTTACCGACGCCCGCGAGTGGATCGAACTGCTGGTGGCCGAAGACGACAAGGTTGCGGCGCTCATGACGTTCAGCGGCACGCAGCGCGGCCCGATGGGCCCGTTGCCGCCGGGCCGGGTGCTCAAAGGCCCGTTACCTTTGCATCTATCGGCCGCAGTCCGGGCAGATCGCCGAAGCCTGCGCGGAGTGGGACAATCTGAGCGCGCTGATCGAGTTGGGTCATTACCGGCAGCCGGACTGATCGAAGGCCGCTTCGCGGCTTGAGCACGATGGAGGAGTACCGGATCTTCGCGCCGGGCAAACCGCCCACGCCGTTCGGCCCCCAGGGACTCCGGCCCAGGCGGCCGGGCTATCCTATCGGGTCTCATGTTATCGGTCGGGCAGGTGCGCGCTCCAATGAATCCCAATGAAACCGCCAGGCAGTCTGCGTTCGAGTGCAACGTGGATCGTGCAGCAGTCATCGATCGCTACTGCGAGGCCTGGTCTGAACCGGACCCGCATCGCCGCGCGGAATTGCTCGCGTCGGTATGGGCTCCAAACGCGACCTATACCGACCCAACGGTGCATGCTGCCGGCGTGGAGGAACTCCTGTCGCACATCGCCAGGGTGCAGGCGCGTCGGCCGGGCGCGAAGGTCGTTCGTACCAGCGAACTCGACGAACATCACCGCGTCGTGCGCTTTGCCTGGCATGTCCTCCAGGCCGATGGCACGGCCCTGCCGGAAGGCCTGGACATCGCGTTCGTTTCGGCGGACGGCACGAAGATTGAACGCATCATCGGCTTCTTCGGCCCGCTCGGGGCGCACGGTAGCGTGACTCGCGCGCCGCTGGCCGCCGAATGCCGGCCCTCTGAGGATTTCGAGTGACGCGCACGACTGCGCACAGAGTGGCAAAGCGGGAGGATCTGCCTCAGATCGTCGAGATCTACAACTCGACGATCCCATCGCGCCAGGTCACCGCGGACATCGAGCCGGTATCCGTGGAAAGCCGGATCGCTTGGTTCAACGACCACCAGGCGGACCGTCGACCGCTCTGGGTGGTCGAGGTGGACGGCCACGTTGCCGCGTGGTTGAGCTTTTCCTCGTTCTACGGGCGCCCGGCGTACGACAGGACGGCGGAGATCAGCCTCTACGTTCACGAGGCGCACCGAAGACAGGGCCGCGGCACGCTTCTTCTCTGCGAAGCGATCGCTCATGCGCCATCGCTCGGGCTCCACAACCTGCTGGGATTCATCTTCGCGCACAACGCGCCCAGCCTCGTTTTGTTTGCGAAATTCGGTTTTGAGCGCTGGGGCCTGTTGCCGAGGGTGGCGGTACTGGACGGCATCGAACGCGACGTCGTCATTGCGGGGCGCCACGTATGACGCGTCCGGTCCGCGTGGCGCCTGGCAGACCGCCGGTCCCGGCTTGAATGGGCGCACGTCGAGCGGCAAGATCAGGGAATGCCCGCTTGTCGCCGGTTCGCGACAGCGAGCGGCGATGGCGCGCGAAATTCTTGCGGCATTTCCGCTCGCGGTTTTGTATGCTTGAGTTGTCTTGCGCAGCGGAGTTTTTCCTATGCCGACTCCAAGCCAGAAGCACTCGACGCAGCACTGGATCGTCTATGTGCTGCCGGTCCGGACGCTGAACGAAGCGGCGAATCTCGCGGGACGTTTCCGGGAAGGAAAAGCGTTTCGCCTCTACGTCCTCGACCGGAAGCGGCTGGTGTTTCCGGCCGGCCTGCTGATCCTGTTGATCAGCGCGCTGTGCGCCGCGGCGCCTGTGGTGTTTTTCGGCGACCTGCACCGGCATCTCGCGCTGCCGGCGGTCCTTTTGGCTCCATTCGTGCTCGTCGGCTCGCTGTTTGTCCAGGCGTACGTTTTCTTCTCATGGCTCGAGAACCGGGCGCTGGCGCGCGCGCTCGGACGTCGCGCCAGGCCGCCGCAGAGTGCATTCGCGTCATGGTTCTGGAACACGACGGGCGTGGACCTTGGCACGGCGCCCCGGATTCCATGGATCCTCGTGGCGCTCTTCATCCTCTCGCCCCTGGCGATGCTCGCGTCCTTTGCGGCGGACGTGGCGGCGATCCTGGTCGGTCTGGCCATCCTGGCGCCATTCGTCTACTCGTACTTCGACCGATAGCCCGATTGCGCCAAGAGCGATCATCCGCGAGCGCAGCGCTCCGGCGTGCTCGCCGCGCGGGGATCGATGCGCACTCGCGGCGATTGCCGCGGCCCTGCGCCGCGCCTAGAATCTCGACGCCCCGGCGCATCGATCGATAATCCACGAGGCCGCGGCCCAGGGCGCGCAGTCGCGCGAGGGGGGAATCGTTGACCACACCCAAGGTCGTCGCCGTCACCGGCGGCGCTCAGGGACTCGGGGAGGCGGTATGCCGGCGCATGGCCGCGCGCGGCTGGATCGTCGCCGTGGTCGACGTCAATGCCGGGCAAGCCGCCGCGGTCGCCGCAGACTGTGGCCGTGCCGGCCGTGCGGGGCTGCCGATCGTAGTCGATCTCGCCACACGCGATGGTCCGGCCGAGATGATCGACGAGACGGTGCGCGCGGCAGGGCGCATCGACGCGCTGGTCAATGGCGCCGTCGCGGCGCCCGCGGAAGCGTTTCTCGAGATGAGCGCCGAAGCCTGGGAGCGCGCGTTGCTTGTCAATGTCCGCGCCGTTGCGCTGGCCATGGCCGCCGCAGCTCGCGAAATGCGCAAGACCGGCGGCGGGCGCATCGTCAACATCACCTCGGCGGCCGCGCGCATGGCGCTGCCCGACTACGCGGCTTACGCCGCGACCAAGGCCGCGGTCGATTCTCTCACGCGCAGCGCCGCCGTGGCGCTGGCCGGACACGGCATCCTCGTGAACAGCCTGTCTCCCGGCATGATGGACACGCCGCTGCAGCTGCGCACCGAGGAGATCTTCTGCCGGCTCGAGGGGCGCGAGGATCTGGAGTGCTTCCGCGCGGAGCGCACGGCCCGCATCCCGCTCGGCCGGCGCAGCACGCCGGAGGAGATGGCCGCGACGGTCGAGTGGATGCTGTGCGACGCGCCGGAGTACATGACCGCGGCCCGGCTCAACGTGAGCGGCGGACTGGACAAGGACTGAACGTGCGCGAGGCAACCGACCGATGAGCAAGCGACGCGACTGCAGAGTGACCCGGATCGACACCTACATCGTGGGCGCCAGGTGGTGCAACTGGGTGTTCGCTCATGTGTTCACCGACGAGGGCCTGGACGGCATCGGCGAAGGCACCTGCGAGTTTCAGCCGCAGGCGGTGGAAGCGGCCATCCGGCAGCTCGCGCACAGGGTGGTCGTCGGCCAGTCGGCGTTTCGCATCGAGTGGTTGTGGCAGGAGATGTTCCGCAACGAGTTCGCGCGCGGCGGGCCGATCCTCAATTCGGCCATCGGCGCCATCGAGATGGCGCTGTGGGACATCGTCGGCAAGGCGCTGGACCGCCCGGTGTACGACCTGCTGGGCGGGATGGTGCGCGATCGCATTCCGGCCTATGCCAATGCCTGGTATGGGGCGGGCGCGAGCCTCGCGGAGATCGGCCGCGCGGCGACCGAAGTCGCGCGCAAGGGTTATCGCGGACTGAAGCTCGATCCGTTCGCCAATGCCGGCCGCGATCCGGACGCGAAGCTGATCGGCTCGGCGGTGGAGATGGTGGCTTGCACGCGCGACGCGGTCGGCCCGGAGGTCGACGTTCTGATCGATTGTCACGGCCGCTTCAGCCCCGGCTCGGCGATTGCCATCGCGCAGGCGCTGGAGCCCTGCCGGATCTACTGGATGGAAGAGCCCTGCGACCCGGAGAACGTTCAAGCGCTGGCCAAGGTCGGGCGCTCGATCCGCACCCGCCTCGCCACCGGAGAGCGCTGCTACACGAAGTACCACCTGCAAGCGCTGCTCGCCACCAACGAAGTCAGCGTGCTGCAGCCGGACCCGATTCACGTGGGCGGCATCCTGGAAGCAAAGAAAATCGCCGCGATCGCCGACGCGGCCTATATCCCGGTGTCCTTCCACAATCCGTTCGGCCCAGTGGCCACCGCCGCCGCGCTGCAGCTCGATGCCTGCACCACCAACTTCGTCATGCAGGAGTCGTTCTGCGAGTTTTCGCCACCGTGGCGTTTCGAGCTGGTCGAGCACCCGCCGCGTCCCAGGAACGGCGGTTACGATCTGTCGCCGCTGCCGGGCCTGGGCGTCGGCCGCTTCGTGCCCGAGGCGGCGATGAGCCATCCCTTCGATCCCAGCGCGTTCCTGCCGATGTGGAAGGGCGACTGGCGAAGGAGTCTGTAGCGGAGCTCAGGCGACCGGCGGGCCGGGTGAGGGGTGAGAAGGGGAGGGAAAGGGTGCGACACAACTGCGCACGAGTCATCACGTCCCGCACCTCCGACGACGTCGGCCTTCAAGTATTTCGGCCGTTCGGAAGGAGCCGCATCGACCCCTGTCAAATGCCGGCTTGCAGGGCAGCAGAAGACGCTTCCGGGTCCTCCATCTTGCGCCAGAGCGGATGAAGGCGTCGGGGTCCCGCATCCGAGTTGTGGCCGATACCACAGTAAGTGGCGGCCCTTGCCCGTGACGGGCAGGAATGGTCAGAGACAACTTCGAACGGAACCCCTCATGCTGCCGTCGGGTCCGTCTGCATCGGGACGGTGAGAACCGCCCCCTGGTCACCAGCTCCGCGACCCATCATCACCGGGACCCCGAGCCCACTTGAAAGTATAGGCGCTTCATCGCAGGGCGGTACCGGGATTTTTGGTGACCGAATGCACAGTGCCGCAACCCGCCGGCCATTTCCGGCGAGGTGCGCGTTACGCCCAAAGCGGGCACCAACTCACTGCGACATCGAAGATCTCAACGCGGCGGCGCGGAGGGGGCATCCTCTGCACCTTGTTGTTGGGGGCGGCTCTTTGGAACGTTTCAGAGCCGTCCGCTGCGCTTGATGTCGATGTAGCTGTTCACCAGCGCAATCGGCAGCCGCTCGGGCTCGACGTCCACGCACACCGCACCGCCGCGCTCCAGGCTCCGGAAGATCAGCTCGCGCCGGCGCAGGTAATCGGCCGTGGCCGCGTGCGTGAGGGCGCGCTCGAAGGTGTCTGCGCGCGTGGCGAGCGCGCGGGACAGAATGCTCTCGCGCAGAGAGGCGAACAGGACCAGGTGGCGCGAATGCAGGAGCTTGAGCGCCGGCGCGAGCGCCTCGTCGTCCTCGTCGCGCAGGTTGGACAGCATCACCACGAGCGCGCGCTTGCGCGTGCGCTGCATGAGATCGACCGCCGCCTTGTAGTAATCGGTGGGCGCGAGCGTCGGGTGCAGGTCGTAGACGCGGTTCAGGATCAGGTTGATGGTCGCGCGCGACTTGCGCGGCGCGATCCAGCGCGGCTCCGCCGACATGGTCAGCAGTCCCACTGCGTCCCCCTGACGCAGGCTCACGTAGGCGAGCAGCAGCGCGGCGTTCACCACGTGGTCGAAGTGAGAAAGCGCGTCGTCCTTCGCCGCCATGCGCCGGCCGCAGTCGAGCATCAGCACCACCTGCTGATCGCGCTCGTCCTGGTACTCGCGGGAAATCAGCCGGGCCATGCGCACGCTCGCCTTCCAGTCGATCTGCCGGGGCGAGTCGCCCTCGCGATATTCGCGCAGTTGATGGAAATCGAGCCCTTCGCCGCGCCGCCGGCGTTGCAGCAGGCCGATCTGCGACAGCCGATGGTCGGTGGCGAGGATCGCGAAGTGGGTCAGCTCCGCGAAGTTCGGATAGACGCGCGCGGCCCGCGGTTCTCCGATCAGCACGTGGCGCTGCCACAACCGCAGGGGTGAGTCGACGCGTGCCTCGATTCGCCCGAACTGCATGTCGCCGCGCAGGACCGGGCGGAAGCGGTACCTGATCTCGGCCCAGCCTCGCGCGGGGACCGTGACCCTTCGTGGCAATCCCTCGACCTCCGCGCCCGATGGATGGTGATCGTGCACCGCGACACCGAGCGCCCGAGCACCGCCGTTGGCCAGACGCAAGGACACCTCGTGGCCCACGCCGAGGGGCAGCGAAGCCGGCATTACGCGGCGTCCGAGCAGCGGTGGCAGGCGCCGCGCGGCCATGGCGTCGCCGAGAACCCCCGTCCCCAGCAGAGCGCAGGCCGCGAACCAAGCCGGCAGCGCCACCGGCCAGATCGAGGCCGCGATGCCGCCTGCGGTGAGGGCACCCGTCAGCCAGAGCAGTCGCGGAGCCGGAATCAGCATCTGAACTTGCCGGCGCTGCTCACTGTGTGTTCTTCGCGTCTTGTTGCCTTTGTGGTGACATCCGATCTCCGCTTTGTCTTCGGCGCTCGCAGCGCTAGACCCGGGGTGCCTCGACTTTTTCCAGCAGGCCCTTGAGCAGCGTGTCGCTGGTGTGGCCTTCGATTTCCATTTCCGGCGCGGGGGTGACGCGATGACGCAGGGCGGGCAGCACCATGCGCTTGACGTCGTCGGGCGTGACGTAGCTGCGTCCCGCCGCGAGCGCCGCGGCGCGCGCCGCCCGCGCCAGCGCGATGCCGCCGCGCGGTCCGGCTCCGGCGGCCACACCGTTCCAGGCGCGCGTCGCGCGCACGATGCGCACCAGGTAGTCCATCACCTGATCGTCGATCCGCACCGCCGCCGCCATGCGCTGCAACCAGATCACGTGCTCGGGCTGGATCAGCGCGCGCACCGCCTCCACGTTGAGCCGTTCGCCGACCTGGCTCAGCGCCACGCGCCTGACCATCGCGATCTCCTCGTCGACCGGGGGATAGTCGATGCGCACCTTGAGCAGAAAGCGGTCGAGCTGTGCTTCGGGCAGCGCGTAGGTGCCTTCCTGCTCGATCGGGTTCTGTGTGGCGAGCACCATGAACGGCGGCTCCAGCGCGTGCGACACGCCCTCGATCGTGACCTGCCCTTCCTGCATGACCTCGAGCAGCGCGGCCTGCGTCTTGGCCGGTGCGCGGTTGATCTCGTCGGCGAGCAGCAGATGGGTGAAGACCGGGCCGCGCCGGGTGGTGAACTGGCCGGTCTTCTGGTCGTAGAGGGTGTGGCCGGTCACGTCCGCCGGCATCAGGTCGGGCGTGAACTGGATGCGCGCGAAGCGCCCGCCGAAAGTCCTGGCGAGGGCGCGTACGAGCAGCGTCTTGCCCAGTCCGGGCACGCCCTCGATCAGCACGTGCCCGGCCGCGAACAGCGCCGCGAGCACCTGTTCCACGACCTCGGACTGTCCGACCATCGCGCGGCCGATCTCCTCCTGGATCACGCGCGTGGTGTCGGCGGCTTTCTTCCACTGCTCGTCGGGTATCGAGGTCGTCATCCCGTTCTCCGTGTCGGTCGCCGGCTCAAGGTGCGCCGGGCCAGTTTTTCGTGAATGTCCTGGTAGAGGCGGATCGTGTGCAGAAAATCGGCCATTCGCACGCTGCCGGGCGCGCGGAGCAGGCGACGCGCCTGCTCGGGTTCGAGCCCGAACAGTTGGACCAGGCGCGCTTCGCGCTGCGCTTCCGGTGTGGCGAGCAGATCGGGATGCGCGCGGGTCACGCGGCGCAGGCAGGCTTCGCGCGCCGCTTCCAGCAACCCCGCGCCGCCGCCGCTGGACCAGAGGAAGCGGCCGCTCGCGCGCAGGTGATCGAGCAAGCGCCTGCGCTGGCGCTCGGGATCGGCTTGTGCCGGGCCCAAGCGCGGGGCGACCCGCCAGAGCCAGAGCAGCAGCAGCGCGGTCCCCGCGCTCAAGGCAGGCCAGGCATGGGTGCGCAGCCACCCGGCAAGCGACAACGCCCGCGGGTTGTGGAAGAAGAGCACCTCGCGACTCTCCGGATGCAATTGCACGAGGCGCCACAGGAACTCGGCGTGGTCGTGCTCGCCGATGAAACGGTTGGTGATGCCGGTGAGGTCGTTCGCCACGGTGACCAGGCCGCGCCCGCGCTCGATCAGCAGCAGGGTCGTGGCGTAGTCCCCGCCGAAGCTCGCCAGTGCCGTCTCGGCGTCGACCGAAAACGACTGGACCATGCGAACGGTCACCGGCGATCCGCCTTGCGGCAGCGCGATCTCCACGGTCTGCGACACGGCCCCCTCTACGTTTTCTCCGGGCTCGGGAACCTCGATCGCGCTGCGTTTCACGCCCAGCGCGTCGAGCAGCGGATCGGGCTCGTGCACCGGCTCGGCTTCCACGATCAAATGCCCGCCCTGCTCGACCCAGCGTAGCAGCTCCGCGCGCGGCCACAGTGCGATCGCCTGGCGTGCCTGCGGCAATACCAAGGTGGCCGATGGCGGCAGCGCGCGCAGTTCCGGCAGCGCCTTCACGGCCTGCGCTTGAATGCCCATGCGCTGCAGCAGCCGCTGCGCCGCGAGATAGCGGTTGGTGCGTGCCTCGCCCTGGAAACCGACGCGCACTTTCGCGGTCGTGCGCTCGAAGTTGGCCAAGAACCAGGCTGTCGCCGACAGGCCCAGCACGACCACGAGCAGCGCGATCAGAATCCGCCGGCTCACGACGGTGCCTGCGGGGAAAAATGGTCGCGCCAGCCCTCACACAAGCTTTGCAGCAGCGCCGCCTCCGGCGTACGGGCGGCATAGGCCGCGCTCTGCCAGACGCGGACCAGCTCCGCAAAGTAGCCAAAGGCCGTGGGCGTCAGCGCCCCATGGGCGGCGCGCATGCAATCCGCTTCCGTGTGGCCGGCGGCCAGTGCCACATGATGACGATGCACGAGCGCGGACAGCGCGCCGCGGTACAGCAGCGACAAAGCCTCACGCGGGCGGCCTTCCTGCGCCAGGCGCGCGGCGCTGCCTGCGACGTCCGCGGGCAGCGATTGCGGTGCGAGCTCCAGTCCGAAGAGCGCGGCCGGGGGCCGGTAGGCTTCGGCGCGCAGGCGCGGCTCGGGAATGAAGCGTGGCAGGTAAAACAGCGCCAGCAGCAGCGCGACCGCGGCGAAGATCCAGAGCGCGTGTTGCGCGACGGCGCCGAACAACCAGCCCAGATTCGCCCAGAACGGGTTCCAGCGCCGCTGCTTGCGCCGCTCTTCACCCAAGTAGCGCCAGCCTGTGATTTCGCGGTACTGCGAGAACTCCGGGCTTTCGAGCACTGCCACGATTTCTTCCTGTGCGGATCTTTCGGCCGCGTGCGCCGGTGTCGGCCCCACAATCGCCGGGCCCGCGATCAGCGCCGTAGCCAGAACCAGGCAAGCGGCGCGCGCGCCGAGCCGCAACCGCTCCTCCAGGCGGCGCAACTGCAGCTCGATGTCCCAGCCTTCCAGGATCGCGCGCCGGTTCAGATACAGCGAGAATCCGGCGCTGACGTAGAACGGTTCGATCAGACACACAGCGGCGAAGTAGTAGAGCGCGTCGGAGAGTGTCCAGCCGCCAAACGCTTCCCAGAAAGCGAGCTGCTCCGGTTCGGCTTGGTCGGGACCGAGTTCGCTGATCGACGGTTCGAGCATGCGCATCAGTGCGTAGAGGGCGAACATCGCGACCCATTCCAGGTGCACGCACACCACGGTCAGCCATACTGCGTAGCCGCGCATGCGACCGCCGAGCGCGCGCCGCCTGCGCTGGCCCGCGACGCCGGTCTGTTTTTCGAGCTGCCAAACCGGCAGCGCGAACGAGCGCGCGAGATCGAACCGGTAGAGCGTGAGCGCCGCCAGCAGGCCCGGGTGCAACCAGTCGCGCGCCGCGGCGAGCGCGGCGCGCACGCCCGGCGGCTCGCCGAACACCGCCCGGCTCGCCACGTGCAGCACCGCGCGGTCGAACAGCGGCTTGAGCCACCACAGCGCGAGCACCGCGTGAAGCGGCTTGGAAAAAAGGAGCAGCGCAATCGCGGCGGCCGGCAAGTAAAGCGCGAGCCACACGCTCCAGATAGGACGCCACCACTTGCGCCCCATCTGGAAACCGAGGTCCAGCGCTTCCCATCCTGCGCGCGGCCGCAGCGCGACCTCCAGGTGCTCAAGTCGCACGGGCGCGCCCCGCCAGGCTGAAATAGGCCAGCACGAGCGCCCACAGCGCAGCGCCGACCAAGTACTTGGTGGACGGCGAAAACGTCGTGAGCGGTGACCAGAATCCCTCGACGAAGGCGGCCATGACGAACATCAGCGCCGCACCGTAGACGAGGCGCGCCGCCGGCCTGGCCGCCTCGACCAGTGCGGTCCTGCGCGAACGAAGTCCCGGAGCGATCACGGCGCCGCCGAGCTTCAGCCCCGCCGCGCCCGCGATGACGATCGCCGTCAGCTCCAGCGCGCTGTGCCCGGATACGAAAGACCAGAAAGGCTCTCCGTAACCGATCCCGGTCAGGTAGGCTGCGACCGCACCGATCAGCGCGCCGTTGTAGAGCAAAAAGAACACCGTGCCCATGCCGAACAGCACGCCGGTGGCGAACACCTGGAAGCCGATCTTGACGTTGTTCCAGATGTAGAACGCGAACATCATCACGTTGTCCTCGCCCTCGCGCATGCCGAGACGCTGGTTCTTCGGATCGTACATTTCCTGGAAGGCGGAGATGTGCTCCGGCTCGACCAGATAAATGATGAAGTCCGGCTTACTCAGCACGACCCCGAACAGCAACGCGAGCGAGCCCATGAACAGCACCGCCGCGGCGAGGATCACCCGCCATTGCGCCCGCACCAGTCGCGGGAATCCGGCGGCCAGGAACATCCATAGCCGCGCCGATTGGCCGCCGCGCGCCCCGTAGAGCACATGATGCCCGCGCAGCGCCAGCCGGTTCAGATGCTCGACGAGATCGGGGCTGTACCGGCGCTCGCGGGCCAGCGCCAGCCACTGGCACAGCCGACGATATGCCGCCGGGACTTCGGCGTCCTGCAACGCATCGGCAGCTTCGCCCTGTCTGCCGCGCAGCTTCTCGCGCCGGTCGAGCCACTGCTCGAAGCGCGTCCACTGCGGCCCGTAGCGCTCCTCGAACAGCGCCTGTTTCATCTGCGGCCCACCAGGTGATTGGCCACACCGATCAGATAGGTTACCGCCCGCTCGGCGTGCCGGGCGCCGGTCAGCGTGGGGACGAGCCCGGCCAGTTCCTGCGCGCGCTCGGGCGTGAGACCGCCGGCACGCTCGGCGAAGTCGAGCACTGCGCGCTGCTCGGCGATGGATAAGGCGCGGCCGGGCACGAGCGGCTCGGCGTGCGGAATCTGTAGAGCGCGCGGCCGTTCTTCGCGATAGACCACCAGCGTGTCGGCCGCGAGGTCGCCGAGACGCTTGAAGTCACGGCTCGTGACCATGGACAGGAAGCCGAGAAAATAGAGGAAGGGCAGGAAATCCGCAGCGCGCAGGAGGTTGCGCGTCAACGCGGCCGGCCAGCGCACCGGCGTGCCGTCGTCGCTCAGGACCCTGATGCCGAGCATGCGCTTGCCCGGCGTCGCGCCGCTGCACGCGACTTCGAACCACGCCGGGTAGAGCCACTCGAGAAAGAAGGCGGCGAGCAGCATGATGGCCGCGCCGAACTTCTGCAGCGCGCCGGCGACCATGCCGATGATCAGCAACAGCACCGCGCGCAGGATGAGATCAACGCTCCAGGCGAGCGCGCGGGGAACCGGTCCCGCGAGCCGCAGTGTCAGTTCAATGCCTTCGGGCGTGGCAATGCGGCGCGCGGTGTCCAGCACAGCCTGGCGAACTCAGCCTGCGTAGAAGATGTCCCGGTAAGCGGTGTAGACCGAGGCGAGCAGGACGGGCCCCAGCAGCAGCCAGCCGAGGAGCAACGGGACGGAAGCCAGGATCCCCAGCACGAACATCACCGCGCCCCATACCAGAAACGGAAGGATATTTTTCAGGCAGGCGAAGAAGCTGGCCTTCAGGGCCGCGCCCACCTCGAAGTTGTTGAGCGTGATGAGCGGCGTGGAAAACCAGATCGCCATGTAGATCGGGATGCTCAATCCGACCATGATCAGCATGGCGATCAGCACGCCGGCCATGCCCGTGCGGATCTGTTCGGGCGAAGGCTCGCTGCCCCCCGTCATGATGCTCATCATGCTGAAGCCGAAAATCACTGCGAGCACCAGGAAGATCACGATGAACGCGACCAGCGTGAAGACGCCGACCGCGACGAGTTTGCCGGTATGGGTCTTGAAGCCGGCGAACAGGTGCCCGACTTCCAGGCGTTCGCCTGTGCGCTGCGCCTCGCAGCCGAGCATGATCCCGCCGTAGAACACCGGGGTGAGCAGCGCCAGCAGCAGCGAACCGAGGAACGGAATGAAGCTCAGCACGAGGACGATCACGACAAAGACAAGGAACAGCCCGATCCAGGTGCCGCGCTGCCGCCTGTTCAGTTCCCATGCCTGGCCGATCCACGACCATCCGTTGCCGGCCGAGACGCCCCGGCCCTCGGGAATGAAGCTGCCATCGGGCGTGCGGATGGTGACGTCGGCAACATGCGCTTTCGGTGCCGCGTAAGGGTCGGTTGCCATGCGTTGCTCCTCGCGAGAGTCAGCTCGGCTGACGGGCTGCCATCCTAAGTGAGCGCGGCGATGCCGCGCAAGCATCGCCGGCGACAGTCCCGCGCGCATCAATCCGGTGTCATGGCAGCGGAAGCAAGGCCAAAGGAGAAGCGCGACCCCGAGGCTTTACGCTTTTCCGGAGACAGCTCGGCCGTCGACATCCCACAAGGACACTGCCGCGCCGGACTCGAGGCACTTGCCGGCGATGGCGAGTCCGAGTCCGCGCGCCGCTCCGGTCACGATCGCAACACGGTTGTGGAGGTCGATCCTGTTCATCAGAACTTTCCGTACTTCAGGTAGGCTTCCTGCGGGTCCATCCCGCCCAGAATCGCGGTGCGCACCTTGTTCTCGGTGCGGACCACTTCTTCGGTCCTGGCGACGACTTCGCGAGCGGCTTTCCCGGGGATGACCACGACGCCGTCGCGGTCGCCGAGGATGTAGTCGCCGGAACAGACCGTGACCTCGCCGATCGTCACCGGCTCGCCGAGCCGGTCGGGTATCCAGCGCCCAACGATGTCGACTGGCGTGGTGAAGCTGCAGAACACGGGGAAACCGAGTTGCAGGATGAACTCGACGTCGCGGCAGCCGCCGTCGACTACGTAGCCGCGCACCCCCTTGCGGTGCAGGGTCTCGGCGGACAACTCACCCATCAGCGCGACCCTGTGCGTGTTGGGCTGACACACCAGCACCTTGCCGGCGGGCGCTTTCGACAGCAGCCCGGTCCATTGCACCAGCGTGTCGTGCGCTTCCCGCGTCTGGTCGATGTGGCCGCTGACCGTGTACACCTCGCCAGCCACCTTCTTCGCCGGATCGAGCGCCTTGATCGCCGGCGGGAGCACGCAGCGCCCGTGCCCCATCGCCCGCAGCACGTCGTGTACCGCCCCCGTGTACAGCTTCTCCAGTCTGTCAGTCAGATTCATTGCTTTACATGTTCTGTGGAACTACCAAGGACACCGAGAAACCAGGGGCCATGAGTGTATTCGATGTTCTTGGCGCGGCTGGTGTCTTGGTGGTTCGTCTCGCTCTTTGCGGTTTCGTGCGGCTCAATCTCGCACGGGCGCAGGGCGGGCGCGAAGCGCAGCGAGCTGATTGGCGGCGAGCGCTCCGATCACCATGGCACCGCCGGTCAGCGCAGCTGCGCTGGGACGCTCGCCGACCAGCACCCACACCGACAGCGTGCCGAACACCGTTTCCAGGATCGACGTCAGGCCGATCTCCGCCGCGGTGAGATGTCGCGAGGCGATCACCATCAGCACGCAACCCAGCCCGAGCTGCACCGCGCCCATGATGGCCAGCAGCCCGAGGTCACGGCCTTCGACCTGGAAGGGCAGAGCGAGGGGCAGCGTCACGATCATGGACAGCACGCCCGAGAGAAGGATACCCGGGATCATGTCCACCGAAGCGCGCATCTTGCGCAGGAGGACGATGTTCACGCCGAAGGCGAGCGGGACCGCCAGGGCGAGCAGCATGCCCTTCCACCCTTCGCCGGACAGCGATTCCAGGAACATGAGCACGATGCCGCTCGCCGCCACGCTCATCGCGATCCAGGTGCGGGCCGGCACGCGCTCGCGCAGCGCCAGAAAAGCGAAGAGCGCGGTGAAGAACGGCGCGCTGCTGATCACCACCAGCGTGTTCGCGACGGTCGTGCGCGACAGCGCCAGGATGAATCCGACGTACATCGTCGTGAGCAACGCCGCCGACACCAGCCCCGGAAAGCCGACCGCGCACACCTTCGCCGCAATCGCGCCCCGGTGCTGGAGCGCGAGCCAACCACCCAGGAAGACGGTCATGAACAGCGAGCGCCAGAAAGTGATCTCCCAGCCGTCGGTGATGCGCATGTTGCGCACCAGGACGCCGGCGCTCGCCCAGCACAGGGTGGCGCCGATCATCATCAGGAGCGCGACGCGATGCTCGCGCGCCGTGGTCATGACAGGGCGCTCACGAAATGGCGGCAGGCAGGGCGACGCCGAATCTCGTCGCCCAGGGAGTCAGCGCCGGAATCACCGAGGGATAGAGCTCGACGCCTTCGGTCAGTTGCTGCTTGCGTCTGGCCAGGCCGGATTCGCCCGGCAACCTCACGCGGTCCACGCCGGGGCGCGGCGGAGTGTTGCGGCAGGCGTTCGCGATCCAGCTCGTTTGCCGCAGGAACTCCGGACTTCCTGCGAACAGACGCGGGTCGAAGACCTCGACGAAGATCTCCGCGGTCCAGCCTTCCACGGGATCGGCGCGTCCATGCCCCGCCAGTCCCATGGTCATCGCCTCCACCAGCAGGCCGAGCGCGTAGCCCTTGTGCCCGTATTCGATGCCGCCGATCGGCAGCAGCGCCCCCTTCGGCTGCTTGAGTACCACGCTCGGGTCGTCGGTGGCCAGTCCTTCGCCGCTGATCAGCCACCGTCCGGGCAGGCGTGCGCCCTCCCTGTTGAGCCGTGCGACCATGCCGTTGGTGGTGATCGACATCGACACGTCGATCAGCACCGGCTCGCTGTCGGTCGGCCAGCCAGCCGCGATCGGGTTCGGCGTCATCACGCCGGCGCGTCCCCCGTGCGGCGCGACAGACTGGTTCTCCGGCGCGGAAGACATCAGCAGCACCATCATGCCGCGGTCGGTCGCGCGTTTCAGATACGCCGCCAGGCAGGCGATGTGATGGGCGCGGCGAATCGCGACCGTGCACGTTCCCTGCACGGTGGCGCGCGCGCAGGCCAGCTCGATTGCTCTCACCGTGAGCCACGGCCCCGGCAGACGGTTGCCGTCCCAGGCCACCGCCGCCGGCCGGTCCGCGATGACGCGCGGCTCGCCGGACTTCGCCATCTCGCCTTTCTCGATGTCCGCCAGATACGGAGGCAGCAGTTGCAGGCCGTGGGTGGTGTGGCCCAGCAGATCGCCTTCCACCAGGATCTCGGCGACGGTGCGGGATTTCTCGTGCTCGAGCCCGGCTCTGTCCAGCAGGGCGGTGGCGAACTCGATCAGCGCTTCGGTTTTGTATCGCGCTTGTGCGGACATAAGTGAAAGCTCTCACCGCGGAGGAGAACAAGAACGGGAAAGACTGAATCCGGAAACCAACGTCGTGGCCGTCGAGACGTTCGCGTAAAGCACATGGCCGAAGACCATCGACTGCCACTCGTACTTGTCACGCTTGCCTCGCTTTTCCTTCCTTTCTCCTGCGCCTCCCCGCGTCTTCCGCGGTGAGAGCTTGTCTTCTTAAATCATGACGATCTGGCGGACGGTGTGGCCGGAGGCGAGCTTGTCGAAGCCTTCGTTGATTCTCTCCAGCGCGATGTGGTCGCTCATCAGCGTGTTCACCGGCAGCTTGCCCTTGCGGTAGAGCTCGATGTAGCGTGGCATGTCGCGCGGCGGCACGCAGGAGCCCACATAGCTGCCCTTGATGGTGCGCTCCTCGGCGGTGAGGTTGACGTGCTGCAGCGGCCAGCGCGCATCGGGATGCGGCAGGCCGGCGGTCACCGTCGTGCCGCCGCGCCGCGTGACACGGTAGGCCAGCTCCATGGCCTGCACCGAGCCGGCCATCTCGAAGCCGAAGTCCACGCCGCCGCCGGTCAGTTCCTTGACCTTCTGGATCGCGTCGGGATCCTTCGCGTTCACGGCATCGGTCGCGCCGAGCTTCTTCGCGAGCTGCAGCTTGTCGTCGTGCACGTCGATCGCAACGATCTGCGCGGCGCCGGACATCTGGGCGCCGAACAGGGCATTGAGTCCGACGCCGCCCAGCCCGACGACGGCGACGCGCGCACCGGGAAACACCCGGGCGGTGTTGAGTGCGGCGCCCACGCCGGTCAACACCGCGCAGCCGAACAGCGCCGCTTCGTCGAACGGCAGCCTGTCGTCGATCTTTACCAGCGAGCCGCGGTGCACGACGCAGTACTCGGCGAAGGCGGACACGCCGACGTGGTGATAGACGGTCTGTCCCTTCTGCGACAGGCGGATCGCGCCGCCCAGCAGCGTGCCCGCGCCGTTGGCCTTCTGTCCCGGCTCGCAGCGTCCCGGATGGCCTTCCTTGCAGGCGATGCACTCGCCGCAGCTCGGAGCGAATACCATCACTACGTGATCCCCGGCCTTCAGGTCGCTCACGCCGGGCCCGCACTCCACGACCACGCCCGCCGCTTCATGACCGAGCACCATCGGCATCTGCCGCGGGCGGTCGCCGTTGATGGTGGACAGGTCGGAGTGGCACAGGCCCGCGGCCTTTATCTGCACCAGCACTTCGCGCTCGCCCGGCCCGGCGAGTTCCACTTCCTCGATCGCCAGCGGCTTGCTCCGCGCGTACGGCTGCGGCAGCCCCATCTGCCTGATCACTGCTGCCCTGATTTTCATCGCTCGACCCTCAACACATCAAAGAGAACCACGAAAAAACGAAGGATTTCTGTGTGAACTGCTGTTCTGGTGGAACTCCGGTGGTTGCTAGTACGTGGCGCGGCCGCCGGAAAGATCGAACACCGCGCCGGTGGTGAACGAGCAGTCCTCGGTGCACATCCACGCCACCATCGCGGCGATTTCCTCGACCAGGCCGAAGCGCCCCATCGGGATCTTCTGCAGCATGTAGTCGATGTGCTGCTGCGACACCTGCTCGAAGATCGGGGTCTTCACGGCAGCCGGCGTGACGCAGTTGACCGTGATCCTGTACTTCGCGAGCTCCTTGCCGAGCGATTTGGTGAGGCCGATCACGGCGGCCTTGGACGAGGAATAGGCCGAAGCGTTGGGATTGCCTTCCTTGCCGGCGATGGAGGCGATGTTCACGATGCGCCCGTAGTTGTTGGCGATCATGTGCGGCGTGACCGTGCGGCAGGTGTAGAAGGTTCCGTTCAAGTTGATGTCGTGAACCCGGATCCACTCCTCGACCGGGTACTCCCAGAGCAGAGCGTTCTTCCCCGCCACGCCCGCGGAATTGACCAGTGCGTCGATGCTGCCGAAGGCGGCGATGGTGTTCTTGAACGCCGCCTCGACTTCCGCGAGCTTGGTCACGTCCACTCGGGCCGTGTGCACCTTGACCCCCGAAATCGCCTTCGCCGCCTCCGCCATGGTCTTCTCGTTCATGTCCCAGATCGACACGTTGGCGCCCGACTGGGCGAGCCGCTTTGCGATGCCGAGACCGATGCCGGAAGCGCCGCCCGTGACGATCGCGCTGCGGCCGTTCATGTCGAGCTGATTCATGGATGCTCCCCCGGGAATGGACGTTGTAGCGAACGAAAGCGCCGCGCGGCGCCTTGGCAAAGGCGGCATTCTAATTGATCGGCCGCAGCCGACCAACGCAGCAGCCGCTATCTGAGGAGCTTGTAGAGGATCACGCCGAGCACGATGAGCCCGAGCACGATCCAGAGCCATCTGGAGACCGCGGGCGGAGCACCAGGCGCGACGACTTCCTCGCCGGCGGCGGCCGGGGCGACCGCCTGATTGAACCGCGCGAAGAAATCGTCGGCCATCTTGCGCGCCACCGCCTCGATCAGCCGCGAGCCGACCTGCGCCAGCTTGCCTCCGACCGTGGCCGACGCCTTGTAGATGAGACGCGTGTTGTCTCCGTCGGGCTCGAGGGCTACCCGGGCCGTGCCCTTGCCGAAGCCGGCGGCTCCGCCCGAGCCTTCGAAAGCCAGCGCGTAGGACTGCGGCGGATTGAGGTCACGCAACGAGAGCCTGCCGGTGAACCGTGCTTTCACCGGACCGACCGCCGCCGTCATCGCGACCTTGAACTCGGTATCGGAGACTTTCTCGATCGATTCGCAGCCGGGAATGCAGGTCTTCAGGATTTCCGGGTCGTTGAGCGCCTCCCATACCTTCTGCTGCGGCAACGGGATGAGCTGCTCGCCGGTCATGTCCATCGCGTGTGTCTCCGTACGTTGTGTCGCGGTAGCAAAGCCCCGGCCAGATCGCCCAGGCTCTCGATATTGTGGGCCGGCAAAAACTCGTCCACGTGCGGCAGCATGAGGCGCACGCCCGCGGCCAGCGGCTCGAAGCGCTCGAAGCGCAGCAGGGGATTGAGCCAGATCAACCGGCGGCAGGACTTGTGCAGCCGCTGCATCGCTTCGCTTAAGTCGCGCCCGGCGTCGCGGTCCAGCCCATCGGTGATCAGCAGTACCACCGCGTTCTGGCTCAGCACGCGGCGCGACCAGCGCAGGTTGAATTCCCTGAGCACGGCACCGATGCGCGTTCCGCCGGACCAGTCGGCCACCGCGTTGGATACGGCATTGAGCGCGATATCGACGTCGCGGTGGCGCAAGTGCCGCGTGATATTGGTGAGCCGCGTGCCGAACACGAAGGTGTGCACGCGGTCGCGGTCGCTGGTAATCGCGTGCAGGAAATGCAGAAACATGCGCGAGTATCTGGCCATCGAGCCCGAGATGTCGCATAGCACGACGAGCGGCGGATGGCGCCGCGTCGGCGAGCGCCGCCGCAGCAGGATCACGTCGGCATTGCCGCGCAGGCTCGCGCGCAGGCTCGCGCGCAGGTCGACCAGCCGGCCGCGGGCGTCCGGCGTGAGCCGGCGAGTGGTCGTCTCCGGGATCGGGAGCCTGAGCTGCGCGATCAGCTTCTTGGCCTGGGCCAGCTCCGCGGCCGTCATGGTCTCGAAGTCCGCTTTCTGCAGGATCTCGCGGTCGGAAACGGTGAACCTCGCGTCGATCTCGATCTTCGAAGGCAGCGGTGGGTGCTCTCCGGCGTCCGGCCTTCGTTTGGGCGCCAAGGCTTCGGCCAGACGGGTCGGCGCCAGTTCCTCCCCGGACTTGCGCCCTTGCACTTCTGGCAACGGCAGCTTCATCGCGCGTTCGAGCAGCCTGGGGTTGCGCCAGAAGATGTGAAACGCCTGGTCGAAAAGCTCGAACTGCTCGCGGCGACCCAGGAACACGGCCGCGAGCGTCCAGTAGAAGTCGTCCGAGCGCTGAATGCCGGCGACTTCCAGGGCGCGCAGGGCGTCGATCACCCGGTCGGGACCGACCGGCAAACCGGCCTCGCGCAGCACCCTCGCGAAGTGCACGACGTTCTGCGCGAGGTGTCCGGTCGGGGCGGCGCCCATGCTCACTCGCCCAAGAAGAGCCGCGCACCGTTGTCCCAGGCGATCTTGCGGGCGATGTCCTGCGGAAGCTCATCAAGCCAGCCGCGGTAACCCTCGACGATGGAGGGAACCTGAGGCCAGCGCCCCGCCACCCAGGTATCGGAGCCGAGCAGGAAGCGGTCTGGATATTTCGTGAACAGTCGCCGCCACGCCGCGGACAGTCCGCCCGCCTCGGCGATTCCGCTGCGGTAGGAGAGCTCGCCGTGGAGTTGCGGATAGCGCGCGAACAATTCCTCCACGCGGGCTTCGTCGGTGGACATGCCGGTGTGCGCCCAGATCACGCGTGCCCCCGGGTCGAGGGCGAAGATGCGCTCGATCACGTAGTCGTCGCAGTGGGCGTGCAGCCACAGCTTCTTCTGCGCGGCCAAGCGCACGAACCGCGCGAAGCCGTAGCTGTCGGCGTCTCGCCCGAAGATGTGGAATTCGCCGATGCCGCGGTAGATGCCGCGCTCCAGTTCCCGCTCGATCATCGCGTAGATCGCCGGGTCGTGGAACCATGTCTGGATGTCGGCACGCACCACGTAAGGCCGGACGAACGCCACCGCGCGGAACTCCGAACCGGCCGCCGCCAGCAGCTCGCGGGTGCCGTCGTTCGGGCGGCTGGTGAGCAGCACGCCGCGGATACCCGCTTTTCTCCACAGCGCGAGCACGTCCTGCACCGGCAGCGGGCGGCCTTCGTCGAGGTTGTAATGGACGTGCGCGTCGAACACGGGCAGATCCCCGGACCGGGCGTGCACCGCGCCGGGGAGCGCGAGCGCGGCCGCCGCGGCAATCAGCAACAGTCCGCCCGGGTGCACGCAAGCTCCTCAGGCGGTGTTGGCGGCCGCCTGCACCTCGGCCAGAATGCGCGCCGCTTCGCTCCCGCGGATGCGGGCGATGTCGTCCTGGTACTTGAGCAACGCGCCCAGCGTGGCGTCGATGCTCTGCGGCTCCAGCGAAACGCGGTCCAGCGCGACCAGCGCCTTGGCCCAGTCGATGGTCTCCGCTACCCCCGGGAGCTTGAACAGGTCCATGGCTCTGAGCTTCTCCACGAAGGCGACCACCTCGCGCGACAGGCGTTCGCTCACACCCGGCACCTTGCGCCGCACGATCTCCATCTCGCGCGCGGCCGAGGGATAGTCGACCCAGTGGTAGAGGCAGCGGCGCTTGACCGCGTCGTGAATCTCGCGCGTGCGGTTCGAGGTGATGACGACAATCGGCGGCTCGGCGGCCTTGATGGTTCCGATCTCGGGAATCGTGACCTGGAAGTCCGAAAGCACCTCCAGCAGATAGGCTTCGAAGGGTTCGTCCGTGCGGTCCAGCTCGTCGATCAACAGCACCGGCGGCCCGGCGAGGTCGCCTTCGAGCGCCTGCAGGATCGGGCGCCGGATCAGGAAGCGCTCTGAAAAGAGATCCTGAGTAAGCGCTTCGCGCGACACCGTGCCTTCGGCTTCGGCGATGCGGATCTCGACCATCTGCCGCGTGTAGTTCCACTCGTAGACCGCCGAGGCGATGTCCAGGCCCTCGTAGCACTGCAGGCGGATCAGGCGGCGGCCGAGACCGCTGGCGAGCACTTTGGCAATCTCGGTCTTGCCCACGCCCGCTTCGCCCTCGAGGAACAGCGGGCGCTGCATGCGCAGCGCAAGGTACACCGCCGTCGCCAGCGCCCGCTCGGCCACATACTCGCCCTGCGCGAGCATGGCCAGCGTTTCATCGATGGAGTTTGGCAATGCGCGTACGGTTGGCATCCGTTGCGATCAGGCGGGGTACCGGGGATTCACCGCAAAGGCTCGAAGACGCGAAGCAGCACAAAAACAAGGCACTGCGAGACGCTCATTGCAGCGCAGATCTCCATTGCTCGATCGATCAGTACGTGCCCGGCCCGGCGCTTGCCAGCCTTCTTCGTGCACTTTGTGCCTTCGTGTCTTTGTGTTGACCATCCATCTGGACGTGGCTCGCACCGTGCCTCGCGACCCTGTCGCGGGGGGCGGCTGTACCGGCTGACACAATTCTACTTCCAGTTGATCGGACCGCCCATGCTGACTAGCATTCGGCTTTGGCCGCACTACACGCCAATCCCGGCCGCTTAACAACCCAAGAGAACGCCCATGCCAGTGCGGATATCGATGACTGTAAATGGCAAACCCGTCAGCGCCGAGGTCGAACCGCGCACCCTGCTCGTGAATTTCATCCGCGATCATCTGCGGCTCACCGGCACGCATATCGGCTGCGATACTGCGCAGTGCGGAGCGTGCACCATCCACATGAACGGCGCGGCGGTCAAATGCTGCAACATCCTCGCGGTCCAGGCCGACGGCAGCGAGATCGTCACGATTGAGGGCATCGCCAGAAGCGACGGGACGATGCACCCGATGCAGGCAGCGTTCCGCGATCACCACGGGTTGCAGTGCGGCTACTGTACGCCGGGAATGGTCATGAGCGCGATCGATCTCGTCAAACGACACCCGGACCCCGACGACAAGAAGATCCGCGAAGAGCTGGACGGAAATCTGTGTCGCTGTACCGGGTATCACAACATCGTAAAGGCGGTAAAGGCCGGCGCCGCCGCGATGAAGACCTGAGAAGAGAAGAACGAAACCTTTTCCAGTGCAGCCTTTCACCCGGCGCATGGGGCCACCATCTCCAGAAAAGTAGAAGGCAAAGCGCCCTTCTGCCTTCAAGAGAAGGGCGGAGGATGAGGGAACAAACCTAAGGAAGAACCCATGTACCAGTTCAATTACTACAGGGCGAAGAACCTCGCCGACGCGGCGCAAAAGCTGGCCGCATCCGGCGACGCGAAGCTTCTGGCCGGCGGCCAGACGTTGATCGCGGCGATGAAGCTGCGGCTCGCCGCGCCCTCCGAAGTGGTCGATCTGCGCGATGTAGGCGAACTGCGCGGGATCAGGAGCGACGGCAAGACGGTCGTGATCGGCGCGATGACACGCCATGCCGAAGTGGCTTCGTCGAAGGAAGTCCGCCAGGCGATCCCTGCGCTGGCAACCCTCGCCAGCGGAATCGGCGACCGCATGGTGCGCAACATGGGGACGCTGGGCGGCTCGGTCGCCAACAACGACCCGGCAGCGGACTATCCGGCGGCTGTCGTTGGCCTCGGCGCGACGGTCACCACGAACAAGCGCAAGATCGAGGCGGACAAGTTCTTCACCGGAATGTACGAAACCGCCCTCGAGGCCGACGAGATCATCGCCTCGATCGCCTTTCCGGTCCCGAGGCGCGCCGCATACGCCAAGTTCCAGAACCCCGCCTCGCGCTACGCAATCGTGGGCGTGTTCGTCGCCGACTTCGGTGGCACGGTGCGGGTGGCCGTGACCGGCGCAGGGCCGTGCGTCTTCCGGGTCGCCGAGATGGAGAAAGCGCTCGCCAGGCGGTTCGCCGTGGACTCCGTGGCTGGCATCAATGTGGGGGCGGACAGGCTGAACTCGGATATCCATGCCGGCCCGGAGTACCGCGCGCATCTCGTCGGCGTCATGGCGAAACGCGCCATCGCGCAAGCCGTAGCCGCCTGAGAATGAACGCTCCGGCGCCTCAAGCTTGGGCAACCTTGTCCTCTGCCCTCCGGGAAGGGCGGTGCTGCGCGCCGGATCATGGAATCATCGATTACTGCTGATCGGGAAGATCTGAGGAATACACACCATGGCCAAGTACGGAATCGGTCAGGCAATCACCCGGAGAGAGGATCAGCGGCTGCTGCTCGGCACCGGGCAGTACGTCGACGACATGGCGGCCCCCGGCGAAGTCTTCGTCGCCTTCGTCCGCTCGCCCCACGCGCGGGCGCGCATCGTTTCGATCGATACGACCGAAGCCCGTGCCATGCCGGGCGTGCTGGACATCTTCGTCGGCGCCGATCTCGCCGCCGACGGCGTGGGCCCGATTCCGATCAACCCGGGACTGAAGCGCGCCGACGGCAAGCCGATGTCCGGCCCGCCGAACAACGCGCTGGCGATCGGCGAAGTCATGTACGTCGGCGAGGCGGTGGCCGCGGTGGTCGCGCAGACCCGTATCCAGGCCGAGGATGCCGCCGAGAAGGTGCAGGTCGAATACGAAGAGAAGCCGGCGGTCGTGACCATCGAAGCCGCGATGAAGCCCGGCGCGCCGCAACTGTGGCCCGACGCCCCCGGCAATATCGCCGCGCAGACCCAGTTCGGCAACAAGCAGGCGTGCGACGAAGCCTTTGCGAGGGCAAAGCACGTCACCAAAGTCGAATTCCACAATCAGCGCCTGGTGCCGGTCAGCATGGAGCCGCGCGGCAGCATCGGAGAGTTCGACGCGAAGAGCGGGCGCATGATCCTGCGCACGAGCTGCCAGAACCCGGCTGGCTTGCAGGGCACGCTGGCCGATGCCGTGTTCAAGGTGCCCAGAGACAACGTGCGGGTGCTGGTGGGAGACGTCGGCGGCGGGTTCGGAATGAAGACCCAGCTCTACCCGGAGGACATCGTCTGCGTCTGGGCGGCGCGCAAGCTGGGCCGGCCGGTGCGCTGGCGCGCGAGCCGCAGCGAGGAGTTCCTCGCCGGCAATCACGGCCGCGACCAGACCGACCGCGCAGAGATCGCCTTCGACGCCGAAGGCCGGATCCTGGGACTTCGGGTCGAGATCGTGGGCAATATCGGGGCGCACGCGAGCGGGCCGGGCGCGGTGATCGTGGTCGCGGTCGGGCCCAAGGTCATCACCGGCGTCTACCACGTGCCGGCACTGCACCTTAAGGCTACCGCGGTGCTCACCAACACAAATGTAGTGGGCGCGTATCGCGGCGCGGGCCGCCCCGAAGCAATTTATCTGATCGAAAGACTGATGGACCAGGCCGCGTACGAGATGAAGATGGATCCGGCGGAGCTGCGCCGGCGCAATCTCATCCAGCCGAGCCAGATGCCTTACACGACGCCGATGGGCGAGCAGTTCGACAGCGGCAACTTCCCGCACATGCTGGATCGCATCCTCAAGCACGCCGACTGGAAAGGGTTTGAAGCCCGCAAGCGCGAATCGCAGGCGCGCGGCAGGCTGCGCGGGCGCGCGATCTCCACGTTCCTGGAGTGGACCGGTGTCGTTCACGAAGAGACCATCGACCTGCACGTCACCGCGGACGGGCGCGTGCGGGTGTTCACCGCGATGCAGGCGATGGGACAGGGGATCGAGACCAGCTACGTCCAGATCGTTTCCGAGACGCTGGGGATCGATGCCGAGAAGATCGAGATCGTGCAGGGCGACAGCGACATCGCGCAGGGCATCGGCAGCATGGGCAGCCGCTCGCTCTACATCGGCGGCTCGGCGATGCTCACCGCTTCCAGGCAGACCATCGACAAGGGCAGGGAGCTTGCGAGCGAAGCCCTCGAGGCGGCCGCCGCGGACATCGTCTACCAGGACGGGCGCTTCAGCGTGGCGGGTACCGATCTCGCGATCGGGCTGTTCGATCTCGCCGCCAGGCAGCCGGAGCAGCGCATCGCGATCAAGACGCTGCAGAAGGTGGGCGGGCCTTCGTGGCCGAACAGTTGCCACGTGTGCGAGGTGGAAGTCGATCCGGAGACTGGAGTCACCGAGATCGTGCGTTACACGACGGTGGACGATGTCGGCCGGGTGATCAACCCGCTGATCGTGGCCGGGCAGGTACACGGCGGGATCGCCCAGGCGGTCGGCCAGGCGCTGATGGAACAGGCCGTCTACGACCCCGAAAGCGGGCAGCTTCTCACCGGCTCGCTGCTGGACTACTGCCTGCCGCGCGCCGACGACCTGCCGAACTTCGACACTTACACCGACGAGACGAC
>DATMAN010000039.1 GCA_035560005.1 Burkholderiales bacterium
GGCGCCGGCAAGCCGACCCCACCGTCAAGACCCGTCGCGGCTAGACCGCCGCCGGCGTCTACGCGAGTTCCGCGAAAACGCGGCTCGCCGCTTCCAGGGTCTCGTTTATTTCAGCGGGCCCGTGCGCGGCCGACACGAAGCCGGCTTCAAATGCGGAGGGTGCGAGATAGACCCCGCGCTTGAGCATGCCGTGGAAAAACCGGTTGAAACGGGTTCGATCGCATTCCATCACCTGCGCGTAACTCTGTGGCGGCTGCGCGCGGAAGTAGATCCCGAACATGCCGCCAACCGCCTGGGCGCTGAACGCGATACCTGCCTGCCTTGCAAGCTGCTCCAGGCCACTTGCAAGCTGCGCGGTGCGCGAAGCCAGGCGAACGAAGAATTCGTCGCTCGACACCAAGCGCAGCGTCGCAAGCCCGGCCGCCACCGCCACGGGGTTGCCCGAGAGCGTGCCCGCCTGGTAGACGGGTCCGACCGGGGCGATTCTTTGCATGATGTCGCGCCTGCCGCCGAGCGCGCCGATGGGCATGCCGCCGCCAATCACCTTGCCCAGCGTAGTGAGATCGGGCGCAATTCCGAACAGGCCTTGCGCGCCGCGCGGCCCGACGCGAAAACCGGTCATGACCTCGTCAAAAATGAGCACCGCACCGTGGCGCGTGCAAAGCGTGCGCATCGTCTGCAGGAATTCCGGGGCGGGCTTGACGAGATTCATGTTGCCCGCCACAGGCTCCACGATCACCGCCGCAATGGCGTCGCCATGTTCGCGGAACGCTCGTTCCAGCATTTCACTGTCGTTGTAGTCGAGCACCAGCGTGTGCGCCGCGGTCTCGGCCGGCACGCCGGCCGAATTGGGTTGTCCCAGTGTCAGTGCCCCGGAACCGGCTTTGACCAGCAGCGAATCGGCATGGCCGTGGTAGCAGCCCTCGAACTTGACGATCTTCGAGCGTCCCGTGAACCCGCGCGCGAGCCGGATCGCGGTCATCGTCGCCTCGGTTCCGGAGCTGACCAGCCGCACCTGTTCCAGCGACGGCAGCGCGCCGGTCAGCAACTCGGCCATCTGCAGTTCCGCTTCAGTGGGTGTGCCGAAGCTCAATCCGCGTGCGGCCGCTTCCTGGACCGCGCGCACCACGTCCGGATGCGCATGGCCGAGGATCAGCGGGCCCCACGATCCGACGTAGTCGATGTAGCTTCTGCCGTCGGCATCGCGGACGCGAGCGCCCTGTCCCGCGGTGAAGAACAGCGGTGTGCCTCCCACGGCACGGAACGCGCGCACCGGCGAGTTCACTCCGCCTGGAATGAGCGCCTGGGATTTCTGGAACAGCAGTTCGTTCTTGCCTTGCATTGCTATCGGGTCGACTCGGTTCTCGCGTCCCGCGCGCGCGCTGCCTGGGCGACAACCTCGCGCAGTCTGCGCGCCGCCGACTCGATGTCTGCCGCGCCGAACAGGCCGTTCACGACGGCGACCGCATCGGCCCCGGCTTCGACCACGACCGCTGCGTTCTCAGCGGTGATACCGCCGATGGCCACGATGGGCAACCGGATGAGCGCTCGTGCCTGCGGCAAGAGCGAGAGGGGTGCCGGTGGTGCCCCGGCTTTGGTCGTCGACGGGAAGAAACTTCCGAAGGCGACGTAATCAGCCCCCGTGCTCTGCGCCTGGAGCGCGCGTGACAGGCTGGCATAACAGGAAACGCCGATGATACGCTCGGGCCCGAGGACACGTCGCGCAGCGCCGATGGAAGCGTCGTGCATTCCGAGATGCACGCCGTCGGCGCCGCACAACGCGGCCAGCGCGGGGTCGTCGTTGAACACGAGCCGGGCCTCCCATTCGCGACACAGAGCAGCCAGCATAGCGGCCTGCTCGACCCTGCGAGCAGGAACGGAAGATTTGTTGCGGTACTGCAGCAGCCGAACACCGCCCGCCAGCACCGCGCGCGCCTTGCGCACCAGCTCGGCACTGTCGTCGCTGTCGGGCGTGACCGCGTAGACGCCCTCAATCCGAATCCCCATCTTCCGATTCGCCCTCGCGCGCCCAAAACAGACGGTCGGGTATGAGTTGACCCATGCCGGCGCGGTAGGCGCGCCTCAACGCCTGCCACGTGTACTCCTGGGCGTCCCGTACCGCCTCCGGCACGTCCGAGCCTTGAGCGATGGTGGCCGCGATCGCCGAGGCCAAAGTGCATCCGGATCCATGATAGGCGCCCGGCAGACGTTCCCAGTGGTCGCGCCTTACAACGCCGTCGCGGTCGTAGAGCGTGTTGATCACCTGTGGGGTGTTCTCGTGTGAGCCGGTGATCAGCACATACTCGCAGCCTCGCCCCAGGATGCGCTGTGCGCATTCTTCCAGGCCGATGTCTTCGCTCTCCTCGGAGTCTTCCTGCACCAGGCGCCGGGCTTCCAGGCTGTTCGGCGTGAGCACGGTGGTCTGCGGAATCAGCAACTCGCGCGTGGCCGAAATCACGTCCTCGGAGGCGAGGGGGTCGCCGCGTCCAGAGGCGAGCACGGGATCGAGCACCAGGGGCACCTCAGGATAATCCGACACCACCTCGGCGATTGCGGCCACAGCTTCCGCGCTGCCGAGCAGCCCGATCTTGAACGCCGAGACCGCAACGTCTTCCAGCACGCGCCGCGCCTGATCCGCGACCCATTCGGCCTCGATCGGCATCAGGTCTTCCACGCCCAGGGTGTCCTGTACCGTGACCGCGGTGACCACCGACAACGGGTGGCAGCCGATGCTCGCCAACGTGAGGATGTCGGCTTGAATCCCGGCGCCGCCGCTGGGATCGGTCGCGGCGAAAACCAACACGATCGGGGGAGCATCCTGCACGGGTGCGGTTTCGGGAAGGGCCAAGGTTCGCTTTAAAATCTCATTCTATCGGAAACGCGCGCACGAACATGACCACCACGGAGACGACCGTCTACAGGACCTACATGTGCCTTGTCTGCGGGTTCATCTATGACGAGGCCGCCGGGCTCCCGGAAGAAGGTATCGCGCCCGGAACGCGATGGGAAGACGTTCCGGTGAACTGGGTCTGTCCGGAATGCGGCGCCCGCAAGGAAGACTTCGAACTGGTGGAAATCTGAGAGCCCTTCACATGCGAATCCTTCATACCATGCTGCGGGTCGGCGATTTGAAACGCTCGCTCGACTTCTACACACAGGTTCTCGGCATGAAGCTGTTGCGACAGAAAGACTATCCCGAGGGCCGCTTTACGCTCGCGTTCGTCGGTTACGGCGACGAGGAGCGCGAAGCCGTGCTCGAGCTGACCCACAACTGGGACACGGCTAGGTACGATCTCGGCAACGGCTACGGGCACATCGCGATCGAAGTCGACGACGCCTACAAGGCCTGCGAGGAAGTCAAGAAGCGCGGCGGCAAGGTCACCCGGGAAGCCGGGCCCATGAAGCACGGAACCACGGTGATCGCGTTCGTCGAGGACCCCGACGGCTACAAGATCGAATTCATCCAGAGGAAGCGCTGATTTGCGCTGCCGCGGCGTCCGCGAGTCGCACGAACTGGACAACCTCCAGCGTCTCTGCGCGCAGGCGCGGATCGACTCCGCAGCCGGCGATGGCCTTCTCGTCCAGCAGGGCGCGCAGCGCGTTGCGCAGCGTCTTGCGACGTTGCGCAAACGCTGCGCCGACCAACCGAGCAAGCATCGCTTCATCCACCGCGCGGCACGGCAGTTGCGCGTGGGGCACGAGCCGGACGACCGAAGACCACACTTTGGGCCTGGGCCGGAATGCCTCAGGCGGCACATCGAAAAGGGACGTGATGCCCCAGCGATACTGCAACATCACGCTGAGCCGCCCGTACTGGGGAGAACCGGGTCGCGCCGCCATGCGCTCGACGACTTCCTTCTGCAGCATGAAGTGGCAGTCCCTCACCCCGGCGTGCAGCCGGTCGATGCGGAACAGAAGCGGCGTGCAGATGTGATACGGCAGGTTACCCACCACCCGCAACGCCTCCCCCAGCGACGAGAAGTCGAACGCCAGCGCGTCGCCGACGTGCAGCCGCAGCTTCTCCGGCGAAAAGCGCTGGAACAGCGAGGCTGCGACATCACGGTCGATTTCCACGGCGTGGAGAACCGGCAGCCGCTCCAACAGCGGGGTGGTGAGCGCCCCCAACCCCGGACCGATTTCGACCACCGTGTCACCCGGGCGAGGGTCGATCGCCTCGACGATGCGCCGGACGACGTCGCGGTCGACCAGGAAGTTCTGGCTGAAGCGCCGGCGCGGCCTGTGCGGAGGGTGGGGGAGCACGGAGCTAGGCGCAAGGCCTGGCGCGCTCATTGGCGCTCTTCGATCCGGTATTCGACATAGGCCCTGTCGCGCTGCAGGCGAACCCACTCCTGATAGGCCTCCTCCGCCTTACGCTGGCGAATGGCCTGACGGGCAGCCATTCGCTGTCGCTCGCCCGACAAGTCCTCGGTGCGCCGTCCCAGCACCTGGATCAGGTGCCAGCCGAACGGTGAACGTACCGGCTCGCTGATTTCGTTGACCTGCAAGGCATCCATGGCGCGCTCGAAGTCCGGAACCGTTTCCCCTGGGGAGACCCAGCCCAGATCGCCTCCGCGCACGGCGCTCGCGTCCTCGGAATGCAGCCGCGCCAATTCGCCGAAGTCGGCGTTGCCGAGCACGACCCGCTCGCGCAGATCGGCCAGGCGCTGTCTGGCTTCGGCTTCCGACACGACCTCATTGCTCCGTACTAGGATATGGCGCACGTGGGTCTGCTGCACGATCACCGGACTGCGGTTGCCGCGTTTGTCCAGCAGCTTGAGAATATGAAAGCCGTTCGAGCTGCGCAGGATCGGGCTCACGTCACCGACGTTCAGACTTCTCACGGCATCGACGAACAGCTGCGGAAGCCGTCCGGCCGGGCGCCACCCGAGCACGCCGCCCTCCAGCGCGTTCTGGGCATCCGAGAAGCTGGCGGACACCTGCCTGAAATCCGTCCCGCCTTTCAGTTGCGCGAGCGCCCGTTCGGCGACCGCCTTTTTCGCCTGTATCTGCTCCGGGGTCGCTTCTTCCGGAACCAGGATGAGGATGTGCGCGAGGTTGTATTCGTCGTCCCGGTCGCCCTGAGCGGCTTGGTTGCGCAGATAGCTGTCGATCTCGGCTTCCGTGATCACGATCCTGCTGTCGACCTCGCGTTCCTTCAGACGGGAAATCAATATCTCGTTTCTGATCTCCTCGCGGAATCGCGAGAAGTCCACGCCGTCGTTCTCGATCGCCTCGCGAAACCCGTCCAGCGTGAGCTTGCTATCCTCGGCGATGCGCTGCAGCGCCCGCTGCAGCTGTGTGTCGTCGACGCGCAAACCGCTTTCCCTCGCCGCCTGCGCAAGCACGCGCGAGGTGACCATGCGCTCCAAGACCTGCCGTTCCAGCACGTCATCGGAGGGCAGCGGCGCGCCCTGCCGCCTGAGCTGCATCGCGGCCATTTTTACCTGTTCTTCGAGCTCGAGCTTGGTCACGACCTCGCTATTGACGACGGCGACCACTCGATCCAGGAGCACCGGTTGCGCGGCCAATGGCGCATTCTGGGCGCGTACTTCTAGACTCGCGACCAGCAGAACCGCAAAGGCAATCAATCGCATGGCAGTGTAAGTTCAAGTTCGAGCGCGACCGGAGCGGCGCGCCGGCCTCGCTCCCATCAGTAGCCCGGAAAGGCATTTCGCTCGGAGGCCGGCCGCAGGCTCGACTGGTAGCCGCTGATGTTCTGTCGCAGCACGTCGAGCGGGTTGGGCCCGATGCGCGACACGCCGGTCAACTCGAGCTGGACGAAAAACGAGGTGACGTAGTCTTCCGTGCCGCTGACGAATCGATGGGCGACGAAACGTGCGGCCCAGCACCCGGCATTGTACTCAAGCCCGGCCAGACCCTCTAAGAGCTGCTTCTCGGGAATGGAATGGCTCCAGCGGGCTAGCGCGGTCCACTTCTGCGACAGCGGCCACTGCGCGGAAAGATCCGCCTGCTCCAGCGAGTCGCGCGTGAATCGATAGCCGAGATTGAGCACTCGGCCGCCCTGCGGCCGGTAACGCAGGCTCAAGTTGCTCCTCTGGATCTGGTCGGCCGACGCGTTGTACTGCAGCCCCAGTTCCGCGCTCCACGCCGCCGTCACGGAGCCGCTCACGGCGGCGAGCACGTCGGAGCGGTCCGCGGAGCGCGGCGCTGTGTTCAGCGTCACCTGCTGCTCGTCGAAGAAGTAGCGCTGCGCGAAGATCAGGCGCAGCAGTTCCGCTCCGTTTGCGGCGTTGATGAAACGACTGGTTACCCCGGCGGTCACCTGGTTCGCGTCGTTGATCCGGTCGCCTCCGCTGAACTGATTCTCGGTGAAGATCTGCGCAAGGTTGAAGTCGGCCACCGCGGTATCGAAGACCGGCAACTGATCCTGGCGTCTGAACGGGATATAGACGTAGTAGAGCCTGGGTTCCAGCGTTTGCAGATAGTCGCGTCCGAACAGCCGGGCATCGCGCTCGAAGGTAACGGCGCTGTCTACGCTGTAGATCGGCAGCGCGCGCACCTCCGGCGCCTGCGCGTCATCGGCGAAGGAATAGCGCGTGTAGTGATAGCCGGCTTTCGGCGTCAGGTAGAAGAACGCAGTCTCCAGCGGCACGCTCACGCTCGGATAGAGCATCTCTCGCCGCGCGTTGAGTAGCGTGGGATGGCGGAAGTGGACCAGCTCGCCGGTGGCGTTGACGCCGAGGTAGGCCGTGAGCTGGCGGTCGGCGAACAGGGTGATCTGCGGCTGCCGTTCGTAAGGCGGTACCACCGGCGCCAACGGGTCCTGCAGGGTCTGGAACTTCTGCACCCGGGCATTGACGTTCCACCACTGACCGTTGTACGAAAGCCCGCCCTCGCGCGGCAGGTTCGTGATCGAGGTCACAGCGATCTTGTCGCTCAGATCGATGAAATAGGCGTCGTCTGATACACCCTGGTAGTTGATGCTGCCGGAGAAGCCATGGCCGAAGTCGTGCCGGTGGTTGAGTAGGTAGCCGTAGCGGTTGTCCTCCCGAATCCGGTCGTTGGGAAGCCACTCTGCGCGCCACTCGCCGTTGAAGCTCGGCTCGAGATAGCGGAACTCGCCGTTGAACAGGACGCCGCGCCGGGAAAGGAACCTGGGCGCGATCGTGGCGTCGCGGTTGGGGGCGATGTTCCAGTAATAGGGCTGCGTATACTCGAATCCGCTCTGGGCGGTCTGTCCGATCGACGGCGCGAGCAGGCCGCTCTTGCGGCTGCCGCTCAGCGAAAAATCCAGGTAGGGCGAATACAGCAGAGGCACCCCCTTGAATACCACGCTGGCGTTGCGGGCCACGCCCAGGTCGCGCGCGCGGTCGACTTCCAGCCGGCTCACGCGCAGGTACCAGTCGTCGTCTCCGACCTCGCAGTTGGTGTAGGTCGCCTTCTCCACTCGAAACCGGGTCCGGCTTTCCGCGATCATCCTTTCCGCTTTTCCGTGCGCATCGAGGTCGAGGATGTAGTAGCTCGGCTTCTCGATCACTCCGGTTCCATCGCGCAGGTTGTAGCGCAGGCTTTCGCCCTGCACGACGTTGCCGCGGTACTCGAAGCGCAGCCGCCCGCTCGCCTCGAGCGTTTCGTGCTGGAATGAGTAGCGCAGGTAATCCGCAAAGACCGCCTCTCCGCGCTTTCGCAGCCGCACGGCGCCTTCGGCTTCCAGTTCCCGCTGCACGCGACCCTGTACACGGTCGGCCTCGAGAAAGATCGGCGTGGGCTCGTCGTCCTCCACTGAATAGGGGATCAGCTCACGTTGCAGCTTGAGCTTGAGTCCCAATTCCTGGGAAAGGGCAGGGACGCAGGTTGACAGCACCACAAATACGGCGAGGCGACACAGACGCAAACGCAAACGCATTCCAGGCTGTGGATAGGCCTAATGTTAGAATCGCGCTGATTCTAAACGACGATCGGCAAAACCGCGTTGGACCGTGCCGCCGCGCTCGAGCGCTGGATCGCCGAGCAGATTCCCGGTAGAAATTTCACGCTTGCTTCGGCCTCGGCCGACGCCAGTTTCCGCCGCTACTTCCGCGTGCGCTTCGGCGAAGAGACGCTGATCGCGATGGACGCGCCTCCGGCTCGGGAGGATTGCCGGCCGTTCGTCAAGGTCGCGCAACTGATGGCCGAGGCGGGCGTGCATGTACCGCGCGTCCTCGCCCAGGACATCGAACGGGGATTCCTTCTTCTCTCCGACCTGGGGAGCACTACGTATCTCGAAGCGCTGAACGAGGCCAACGCCGACGCGCTGTTCGGCGATGCCGTCGATGCGCTGCTGCGCTGGCAAAGCGCCACCCGCCCGGGCGTACTGCCGCCTTACGACGAGGCGCTGCTGCGGCGCGAGCTGGAGCTGTTCCCGGCCTGGTACGTGCACCGCCATCTCGGCATCGAGCTCACCGCCGCTCAGCAGGCTGCCCTGGAATCGATCTTTCGCCTTCTGACGGAGAACGCCACCCGACAGCCGGCTGTGTTCGTCCATCGGGACTTCATGCCGCGCAACCTGATGCTGAGCGAACCCAACCCCGGCGTCCTCGATTTCCAGGATGCCGTCTGCGGCCCGATCGCCTACGACATCGTCTCGCTGTTTCGCGATGCCTTCATAAGCTGGGATGAAGACAGAGTGCTCGACTGGACTATCCGCTATTGGGAAAAGGCGCGCGCGGCGCGGCTGCCGGTACGCGAGGACTTCGCGCAGTTCTACCGTGAGTTCGAGTGGACCGGCTTGCAGCGCCACCTGAAGGTGCTGGGCATTTTTGCGCGCATTCGCTACCGCGACGGCAAGCCAGGGTATCTGGAGGACACGCCGCGCTTCGTCCGTTACGTGCGCGCGTGTGCGGGCAGATACGACGCCCTTGCGCCGCTGCTGCGCCTGTTCGATCAGCTCGAGAATCGGGCGCGGCAGGTCGGCCTGAGCTTCTGAGCATGGGGGCTTCGCAAAGGACGGCGATGATCCTGGCGGCGGGCCGCGGAGAACGCATGCGCCCGCTCACCGACCACGTGCCCAAGCCGCTGCTGAAGGCCGGCGGCAAGGCGATCGTCGAATACCAGCTCGACAAGCTGGCCCGGGCCGGCTTTCGCCGTATCGTGATCAACCACGCTCATCTCGGCCAGATGATCGAGACCGCGCTCGGCGACGGGCGGCGCTGGGGTCTGGAGATCCGCTATTCGGCGGAAGGTGAACCGCTGGAGACCGCCGGCGGCATCCGGCTTGCCCTGCCGTTGATCGCCGCAGACAGCTTTGCCGTCGTCAACAGCGACGTCTACACCGACTACGACTACCACAGGCTCGCGGCGCGGGTCGCGGCGATGGCATCCGCCCCGGCGGTCCTGGCTCACCTGGTCCTGGTCGACAACCCCCCGCATCATCCGGGCGGCGACTTTTGTTTCGAGGAAGGAGCGCCGAAGGCCCAGGCCACGCGCAGGCTGACTTTCAGCGGGATCGGTGCCTACCGCCGCGAGCTGTTCGAAGGAATCGTGCCCGGCAGCAGGCACCCGCTCGCGCCGCTGATCGCAGGTGCCATCGAGGCGGGCAGAGCGAGCGCGGAGCACCATCGCGGGTTCTGGATCGACGTGGGCACGCCGCAACGCCTCGAACAACTCGACGCGATGCTCAGGGAGCGAATCCGATGATCTATGTGCCTGAAGTCTTCCGCGAACGCGATGAGGCGCGGCTGTTCGCGCTGATCGAGCGCTGCCGGTTCGCCACCCTGATCTGCGTCGCCCGCGACGGCACGCCCTGGGTGTCGCACCTGCCTTTTCTTCTCGACCGCCGTCGCAGGGTGCTGCGCGCACACATGGCGCGTGCCAACCCGCATTGGAAAGTCTTCGACGAGGGCCGCGATGCGCTGGTCGTCTTCCATGGTCCCCACCACTATGTGTCACCGAAGTGGTATGGGAATCATCCGAGCGTGCCGACATGGAACTACGCCACCGTGCATGTGGAAGGGCGCCCGCGGGTGCTCACCACGACGCAGGACCTGGAGCGCCTGCTCGCCGATCTGGTCGCCGCGGCGGAGGGCGACACAGATCCCTGGCCGATGCGGCTGCCGCGCGAGTATTTCGATGCCATGCTCCGTGGAATCGTGGGCTTCGAAGTGCCGATCGCCAGCATCGACGGCAAGTTCAAGCTCTCGCAGAACCGGCCGGCCGACGACCGCCCGCGCGTGATCGCCGCGCTGCAGGCCGTGGGCTCGGACGCGGCGCGCGAAGTGGCCGAGCTGATGCGCGAGGGCGAGCAAACCGGTACCGGATGACCCCGGTCATACCCTGCTGATCATGGACAAGCTTCTGACCTACCAGCGGCGCCGCGAGCGGCTTGCCGAACAGATGGGCGCGGGGGTGGCGATCGTGCGCACCGCGCCGGAACGCATTCGCAACCGTGACGCGCATTACCCCTATCGTTTCGACAGCTACTTCTACTACTTGTGCGGCTTCCCGGAACCGGAAGCGGTACTGGTGATCGTCGCCGGTCCTCCCGCGCGCTCCATTCTGTTCTGCCGGGAGCGCGATCCGGACCGCGAGGTGTGGGACGGCTTTCGCTTCGGTCCCGACGGGGCGCGCGCGGCTTTCGCGCTCGACGAGGCGCACCCGATCGCCAAACTGGACGAAATGATGCCGCAGCTTCTGGCCAACCAGCCCGCAGTCTTCTGCAGCATCGGCGAGGACAGCGCCTGGGATGCGCGAGTCATCGGCTGGATCAACCAGGTCCGCGCCCGCGTCCGTTCCGGCATCACCGCCCCCAGAGAAATCAAGGATGTCCGGGCGCACCTCGACGACATGCGGCTGCGCAAGGACGCCGGGGAGATCGAGCTCATGCGCCGGGCCGCGCAGATCTCCGCGCGCGCGCACCGACGGGCGATGCAGACCGCGCGTCCCGGGCTGCACGAGTTCGAGATCGAAGCGGAGCTGTTGCACGAGTTCCGGCGCCACGGCGCACAGGCTCCGGCATACACGCCGATCGTGGCGGCCGGCCCCAATGCCTGCGTGCTGCACTACGTAGCCAACGCCGCGCAGCTCAAGGACGGAGACTTGCTGCTCATCGATGCCGGTTGCGAAGTCGATGGCTACGCTTCAGACATCACGCGCACCTTTCCGGTGAACGGCAGGTTCTCCGGGCCGCAGCGCGACATCTACGAGCTGGTGCTGGCCGCGCAAGCGGCGGCCATCGAGCAGGTGCGACCGGGCAATGAGTGGGAAGACCCGCATCGGGCCGCCGTGAACGTGCTCGCGCGCGGTCTCATCGACCTCGGGCTGTGCAAGGGAAGCGCGGACGCGATCATCGAGACCGGCGAGTATCGGCGCTTTTTCATGCACCGCACCGGGCACTGGCTGGGCATGGACGTGCACGACGCCGGTGACTACAAGCGTGACGGGGCGTGGCTGAAGCTGGAGCCGGGCATGGTGCTGACGGTCGAGCCGGGCTGCTACGTGCGGCCAGCCGACGACGTGCCTCAGCCGTTCTGGAACATCGGCGTGCGCATCGAGGACGACGCGTTGGTGACCGATTCCGGTTGCGAAATCCTGACGGCGGAAGCACCGAAGGCCATCGCCGACATCGAGTCGGTGATGCGCGGGGCGGCTGCATGAACGATCGCTGCGACATCGCGATCATCGGGGGTGGGCCGATCGGCTGCGCGCTCGCGGCGGCATTGCGCGGCGGTGGCTTCCAGTGCGTCGTGCTGGAAGCGCGTTCCGGCCGCAGCGCGGCGGCGGACGGCAGGACGCTTGCGCTGTCGTTCGCCAGCCGGTTGATTCTCGAACGCATCGGCGCCTGGTCCGCGATCGACCCCGTGACGCCGATCGTCGGCATTCACGTTTCGCAGCAAGGCGCGTTCGGGCGCGCGCTGCTCCAGGCCGCGGACGTCGGCTTGGAAGCGCTGGGGTACGTGATGCCTTTCGCCGCCCTGCATGAGGCGCTGTTCGCGGTGCTCGACCGCAGCGGGGTCGAGGTGCGTTTCGGCACCCGTGTGACCCGGCTGGCGCCGGCGCTCGACGCGGTGTGCGTCCATTGCAGCAGCGACGAGGGCGAGGTCGTCCTCCGCGCGCGCCTGGCGGTCATCGCCGACGGAGCAACCTCCCTCGGGCAGCAAGCCGGCGCGGGATTTTGCATGCGCGATTACGCGCAGGCCGCTGTGGTCGGGATGGTTCAAAGCGCGAGCGCCCACGGCAACCGCGCCTACGAGCGCTTCACGCCGCACGGACCGGTCGCGTTGCTGCCCTCCAGCGACGAGTTCGCCTTGGTGTGGACTTGCCGGCCCGAGGCCGCGCCGCACCTGATTTCCCTGTCCGATGGGCAGTTCCTTGTGATGCTGCAACAGCACTTCGGGGACCGCGCCGGGCGCTTTGTCTCGGTGCGCAGCCGCGCCGCGTTTGCCTTGAGCCTGCGCTTTGCGCGCCGGATCGTGCGCGATCGCATCGTGCTGCTCGGCAACTCCGCGCAGATGTTGCACCCGATTGCCGGGCAGGGGTTCAACCTTGGGCTGCGCGACACTTGGGAGCTGGCACGGCTGCTGCGAAGGGGCGCCGTCAGCGATCCCGGGATACCGGCGCTGTTGGCCCGATACGGCCGTTCGCGGCGCATCGACCGCATCGCCGGAATCACGGCCACCGATCTGCTGACGCGAATCTTCTCCAACGACTTTCCGGTCATCGAACAGGCGCGCGGTCTCGGGATCGCACTGCTCGACCTGCTGCCTCCCGCCAGGCGCTTCCTGATGCGCCGCATGATCTTCGGCACTGCAGCCTGACACTCGACGAGGGCGTTGGCCATCCGGCTGTTGCGCTACAATGGCGCCCCTCTTGTGGCGCGTGTCAGTCATGCAGGTCGGTCAATACTCGCTCATCGGCAAGTTGATCGTCGCACCGATGGCCGGCGTGACCGACCGGCCGTTCCGACGACTGTGCAGGCGTCTGGGCGCTGCTCTGGCCGTGTCCGAAATGATCGCGTCGAACAGCGCCTTGTGGGGCAGCGAAAAGACTCGGAGGCGCGCGGACCACGAGGGCGAGCCCGATCCCGTCTCGGTTCAGATCGTCGGCGCCGATCCCGGCATGATGGCGCAGGCGGCGCGCTACAACGTCGACCGCGGCGCGCAGATCGTCGACATCAACATGGGTTGCCCGGCCAAGAAAGTGTGCAACGTCGCCGCCGGTTCCGCGCTGCTGCGCGACGAGCCGCTGGTCGGCCGCATCCTCGACGCGGTGGTTGGCGCGGTCGATCGACCGGTGACGCTGAAGATCCGGACCGGATGGAGCCGGCAGGAGCGCAATGCGGTGCGCGTGGCAAGAATGGCGGAATCGGCCGGGGTGCGCGCCATCGCCATTCATGGACGCACGCGCGAAGACGCCTACAACGGACTGGCCGAGTACGACACGATTGCCGAAGTCAAATCGAGCGTTAGAATTCCCGTCGTCGCCAACGGCGACATCGATTCACCGCGCAAAGCCAAGCAAGTGCTTGATCACACGCAGGCCGACGCACTCATGATCGGCCGTGCGGCCCAGGGAAGGCCCTGGATTTTCCGGGAGATCGAGCACTTTCTTCAGACCGGGCGGGAGCTTCCCGCGCCGCGCGTGGCGGAGATTCACCGCGTGTTGGTCGAGCATTTGCAGGACCTTTACGCGTTTTACGGCGAGTGCCTCGGTGTGCGTGTGGCGCGCAAGCACATCGGCTGGTACACGAAAAGTCTCGCGGGGGCCGAGGCTTTCCGGCAGAACATGAACAAGCTCGAGGGCGCCGACGCGCAATTGGCCGCGGTCGACGCTTTCTTCGCCGGGCTTGCCGAACAGGGCGAACGCCTGGCATACGTCACGGAACTCGCAGCATGATCAACGACAATGAAATTGCCCGCTACGTGCGCAGAGCGATGGATGGATACTTTCGCGACCTGGACGGGGAGAAGCCCTGCGCAATCTACGACATGGTGATCAGCTCGGTCGAAAAGCCGCTGATCGAGGTCGTGCTGCATCGCGTCGCCGGGAACCAGACCCAGGCCGCGCAGCTGCTCGGCATGAACCGCAACACGCTGCGCAAGAAGATGAAGGCTTACGGCATCAAGTAGGTCGCGTCAGAACTTTCCGTATGAGAAGCGCCGCCCGCGACGATCGCGGGCGGTTTTGTTTTCTGCAGACTGAGCCAGGAAGAGCATGAGCACACGCAGACAGGCGCTCGTCAGCGTTTCCGACAAGACTGGTATCGTGGATTTTGCGCGCGCGCTGGGTCGTTTTGGCGTGGACGTTCTGTCCACGGGCGGCACGGCGAAACTGCTGCGCGCGGCGGGCGTCCCAGTGACCGAAGTGAGCGACTATACGGGCTTTCCGGAGATGCTCGACGGCCGTGTGAAAACGCTCCATCCCAAGGTACACGGGGGAATCCTGGCGCGGCGCGACCTTGCCCAACACATGCAAGCCCTGCAACGTGCCGGCATTCCGACGATCGATTTCGTCGTCGTGAACCTCTATCCATTCGTGCAGACCGTTGTCAGAGCACAGTGCACGCTCGAAGAAGCGATCGAAAACATCGATATCGGCGGTCCGACGATGGTCCGGGCTGCGGCCAAGAACTGGCAGCACGTGGCCGTGGTGACTGATCCGGCCGACTACCCCGCTCTGATCGCCGAAATGGAATCCGCCAGTGGAGCGATCAGCGCGCAGACCCGGTTTCGCCTGGCGCAGAAGGCCTTTTCCCACACGGCAGCGTATGACGGCGCAATCAGCAATTACCTGACCGCGGTCGACAGCAACGGCAGGCGGCTGGGCTATCCCGGGCAGTTCAACGTCAGCTTCACCAAGGTCCAGGACCTGCGCTACGGGGAAAACCCGCACCAGAGCGCCGCGTTCTATCGCGACCTTGCCCCGCCGGCCGGTACGCTGGCCGGCTACGTTCAACTGCAAGGCAAGGAACTGTCCTACAACAACATCGCCGACGCCGACGCTGCTTGGGAATGCGTCAAGACGCTGGAGCAGCCCGCCTGCGTGATCGTCAAGCACGCCAACCCTTGCGGCGCGGCGGTCGCGGATTCGCCGGTCGAGGCCTATCGCCGCGCTTTTGCGACCGACCCCGTCTCCGCTTTCGGCGGAATCATCGCCTTCAACCGTGAACTGGACGGACCGGCGGCGGAAGCGGTGGGCCAGCAGTTCGTCGAGGTGATCATCGCGCCAAAGGTGTCGGTGGCCGCGCGAGATGTGCTCGCGCACAAGCAGAATGTCCGCGTGCTGGAAGTTCCCGACGGTCAGGGAGTCAACGACTTCGACTACCAGAGGGTCGGGGGCGGCTTGCTGGTGCAAACGCCGGATGCGCGCAACGTCGGCGCCGCCGAACTGAAGGTCGTGACCCTCAAGTCACCCACGGCGGCGCAGTTGGCCGACCTGCTCTTTGCCTGGCGCGTGGCGAAGTTCGTGAAGTCCAACGCCGTCGTCTTTTGCGGCGACGGGCGGACGCTGGGGATCGGCGCCGGCCAGATGAGCCGTGTGGACTCGGCGCGCATCGCTACGATCAAGGCCGAGAACGCCGGCCTCTCGCTTCAGGGCTCGGTGGTGGCGTCGGACGCTTTCTTCCCGTTTCGCGATGGTGTGGACGTGATCGCCCGCGCCGGCGCGATCGCCATCATCCAGCCCGGCGGGAGCGTGCGCGACGAGGAGGTGATCGCGGCCGCCGACGCACACGGTATCGCTATGGTCTTCACCGGCGTGCGCCACTTCCGGCACTAGATCGACTCATGAATCTTCTCGTCATCGGCAGCGGCGGGCGTGAACACGCCATTGCCTGGCGGTTGTCGCGCTCGCCTCGCGTCTCGCGCGTCTACGTCGCGCCGGGTAACGCCGGCACGGCGCGCGAAGACGGCCTGTTCAACGTCGCGCCGGGAGGCGCGCAGGAACTTGTCGCATTCGCGAAGCAGGAATCCGTCGCGCTGACCGTCGTAGGCCCGGAAGCGCCGCTCGCCGAAGGGGTAGCCGATGCTTTCCGCGCGGCGGGTCTGCGGATCTTCGGTCCCGTGCGAGCGGCCGCACGGCTGGAGAGCTCGAAGGACTTTGCGAAGGCGTTCATGGCCCGGCACGGAATTCCCACGGCCGGTTACCGGACTTTCTCGCAACCCGGTCCCGCGCACGACTACGTGCGTCGGCGCGGGGCCCCCATCGTGGTGAAGGCCGACGGTCTGGCGGCCGGCAAAGGGGTCGTCGTGGCAATGACCGCGGACGAGGCCCATGCCGCCATCGACATGATGCTCGTCGACAACAAGATGGGCGCCGCCGGCGCACGCGTCGTGGTGGAGGATTTCCTGGAAGGCGAAGAAGTCAGTTTCATCGTCATGGTCGACGGCAGGCGTGCCCTGCCGCTGGCTTCGAGCCAGGATCACAAGCGCCTGCTCGATGGTGATCGCGGACCGAACACCGGCGGCATGGGGGCGTATTCGCCGGCGCCCATCGTCACCCCGGCGCTTCACGCCCGGGTGATGCGTGAAGTCATCCAGCCGGCGATCGCCGGCATGGAGCAGGAGGGTACGCCTTACACCGGATTTCTCTACGCAGGACTGATGATCTCGCCGGATGGCACTCCGAAAGTACTCGAGTTCAACTGCAGGATGGGCGATCCCGAGGCGCAGCCCATCATGATGCGGCTGAAAAGCGACCTGCTCACCCTGCTCGAGCATGCCGTCGAGGGGCGGTTGGACCACGTTGAGGCCCAGTGGGATCGCCGCGTGGCACTGGGAGTGGTGCTGGCGGCGGAGGGTTATCCCGACAATCCGCGCAAGGGCGACGAGATCACGGGACTGCCGCTCGACGGCGAAGACTTCCATGTATTCCACGCGGGTACCACCCTGCTGCACGGCAAAGTCGTGGTGAGCGGGGGGCGCGTGCTGTGCGTCACCGCGCTGGGCGACAGCGTTCGCGCCGCGCAGCGCCGCGCCTACGAGATCGCCGAGCGAATCCACTTCGCGGGGCGTCAGATGCGGCGCGACATCGGCTATCGCGCGATCGGTGCCAGAAAGAGTACGCTGTGAGCGCGCCAGTGGACACCGCTGCGGTCAGGCAGTACCTGACCGGTCTGCAGGAGCGCATCGTGGCGTGCCTCGAAGCCCTGGATGGCAGGGCTTTTCGGCGCGACGCCTGGGAGCGGCCCGAGGGTGGGGGCGGCCTCAGTTGCGTGATCGAGGAGGGTGATCTGTTCGAGCGCGGCGGCGTGAACTTCTCGCACGTTCAGGGCGCCCAGCTGCCCCCATCGGCGAACGCGTCGCGTCCCGAGCTGACCGGACGCTCGTTCGAGGCAATGGGCGTGTCGCTGGTGCTGCACCCGCGCAACCCCTTTGTTCCCACCGTCCACATGAACGTGCGCTGCTTTGTCGCGCGCTCTCCGGTTGCGCAAGCCGCGGACGCCGCATCCAGTCAACCGATCTGGTGGTTCGGGGGTGGCATGGATTTGACGCCTTACTACGGCTTCGAGGAAGACGCGATCCATTTCCATGCCACGTGCAGCAAGGCCTTGCGCCCGTTCGGGCCGGACTACTACCCGAGGTTCAAGGCTTGGTGCGATCGCTACTTCTTTCTTAAGCACCGCAACGAGCCGCGCGGTATCGGCGGGATCTTCTTCGACGATCTCAACGAGCCGGACTTCGCGACCTGCTTCGCGCTGGCGCGCAGCGTGGCGGACCATTTCGAGGAAGCTTATGTGCCAGTCGCGCAGCGGCGCAGAACCCACCCGTTCGGCGAGCGGGAACGCGATTTCCAGGCCTACCGCCGCGGCCGCTATGTCGAGTTCAACCTGGTGTACGACCGCGGCACCTTGTTCGGCCTGCAATCCGGCGGGCGCACCGAGTCGATCCTGATGTCGCTGCCGCCCCTAGTGAAGTGGCGCTACGACTGGAAGCCGGCGCCCGGCTCGCCCGAAGCACGCTTGTACGAGGGGTTCCTGGTGCCCAGGGACTGGGTCTGACCGCGCGGAATTGGACCGGCCGCGCGACCCGTCGCTACGGACGCCAAGGCACCGCAGGTGCCCGGAAAGCGCAAAACCTCTGCAGTGTCTTTACGGTGACTCAGCGTTACTGGCGGTTCGCCCCTCAGACGCTACTCGCCGAGGTAGGCCTTTCGCACCTGCGGGTTGTCGAGCAGCTCGGCCGAAGGGCCGGACAGCGCGATCTGGCCGCTCTCCATCACGTATCCGCGGTGGCTGATCTCCAGCGCCAGCTTGGCGTTCTGCTCCACTAGCAGCACGGTGACCCCTTCGCGCGAGATGCCGCGCACGGTTTCGAAAATCCGCTCGACCATCATGGGCGCCAGCCCCATCGACGGCTCGTCTAGCAACAGAAGCTTGGGGTTGCTCATCAGCGCGCGACCGATCGCCAGCATCTGCTGCTCCCCTCCAGACAGCGTTCCAGCTGTCTGATTGCGCCGTTCCTTCAGCCGCGGAAACAGACCGTACACTCGCCCCAACCCCGCACGGATCAGCGCCTTGTCGCGGCACAGATAGGCGCCCATTTCCAGATTCTCTTCCACCGTGAGCCGGCCGAACACGCCGCGGCCTTCCGGCACCATCGACAAACCGCGCTCCACCAACTCATATGGCGCCGCGCTCGAGACATCCTCGCCCTGGTAACGGACACGCCCGCCGTGTGGAAGCAGTCCACAGATGGCCTTCAGGGTGGTCGTCTTCCCCGCTCCGTTGGCGCCTATGACCGCGACCATTTCCCCCGCGTCCACTTTCAGGTCGATGCCCTTGACGGCATTGATTCCGCCGTAAGACACATGCAGCCGGTGCACTTCGAGCAGGCTCATGGCAGGGCGCCGCCGAGATAGGCCTGGATCACCGCCGGATCGGACTGGACCTCGGGTGGCGTGCCTTCCGCAATCTTCTTGCCGTAGTCGAGCACCGCCACGCGATCGCACAGGCCCATCACCAGTTTCACGTCGTGCTCGATCAGCAGCACCGTGATGCCGTCGTCGCGGATGCGTTCCAGGAGTTTTCGCAGGGCCGCGGTCTCGGTAGCGTTCATTCCGGCCGCCGGCTCGTCCAGGGCCAGCAGCTTCGGCTCGGTGGCGAGCGCGCGCGCCACTTCCAGGCGGCGCTGATCGCCGTAGGGAAGATTCTTGGCAAGCGCATTCGCGTGCTGGCCGATGCCGACGTAATCGAGCAGCTCCTTCGCACGGCGGCGGATGTCGCGTTCCTCGGCCAGAGTGGAGGGCGTGCGCAGGATCGCGCCCAGCGCGCCGGCCCGCGTACGCGCGTGGCGCCCCACCATGACGTTTTCGATCGCCGTCATGTTGCCGAACAGGCGGATGTTCTGGAACGTCCGCGCGATACCTGCCATCGCCACCTGGTGCGGCTTCAGTCCAATCAGGTTGCGACCGGCGAACGCGAAGCTTCCTGCGTCCGGCCGGTACAGGCCGGTCAGCACGTTGAACAGCGTGGTCTTGCCCGCGCCGTTCGGACCGATCAACCCGAAGATTTCTCCGCGGCGGATCCCCAGGGAAACGCCGGACAGCGCGACGACGCCGCCGAACCGTTTATCGATCCCTTTGGCTTCCAGCAGCGCTTCGCTTGCGGTGCTCATCGCACGGCTCCGCGCCAGACGGGACGATCCTTCCAGTTTCGAGCGCCGCGCATCGGCGGTTGCGGTCCTCAGCCGGTCGCTGCTGCGCCCGTCCGACCCGTCGCCTGACGCTCGGCGTCGGCGAATTCGCGCTTGCGCGTGGGTGACGGCCACAGCCCTGCCGGGCGCAGCAGCATCACCAGAATCAGCGCCAGGCCGAAGAGCAGCATGCGCAGGCTTTCCGGATCGAGAATGACCTCGCCGAACAGTTGCTGCTGCACGGGCGAGGCGGTGTGGCGCAACACCTCCGGCAGGGTGGCGAGCAGCAGAGCGCCGAGCACGACGCCGGCTACATGTCCCATGCCGCCCAGCACGACCATGCACAGGACCATGATGGATTCGAGCAGGATGAAGCTCTCCGGACTGACGAATCCCTGGAAGCTGGAGAAGAGTCCGCCCGCCACGCCACCGAACGTCGCGCCCATGGCGAAGGCGAGCAGCTTCACGTTGCGTGTGTTGATGCCCATGGACTGCGCGGCGATCTCGTCTTCGCGAATGGCGATCCAGGCGCGCCCGATGCGCGAGTCCTCCAGCCGGATGCAGATGAAGATGCTGGCCAGCGCGGCCAGCAGGAATACGTAGTAGTGCAGATGCGCGCCCGAGAACGTGATGCCGAAGATCTCGTGGGTGCGCGTGAGTTCGAAGCCGACGACCGAGATCGGGTCGATCCGGTTGATGCCGATCGGCCCGTTGGTGATGTTGACCGGATGATCCAGATTGTTCAGGAAGATGCGGATAATCTCGCCGAAACCGAGGGTGACGATCGCCAGGTAATCGCCACGCAACCGCAAGGTCGGCGCGCCCAGCAGCACGCCGAACAGAGCCGCCAGCCCCGCGCCCAGCGGCAGGATCATCCAGAAAGGCAGATGCAGCCCCAGTTGTGGCGAGGCGAGCAGCGCCCAGGTGTAGGCGCCGACCGCGTAGAAGGCGATGTAGCCCAGGTCGAGCAATCCGGCGAACCCGACGACGATGTTCAGCCCCAGCGCCAGCATGACGTAGAGCAGCGCGAAGTCCAGTACGCGCACCCAGGTGCGGCCGATGGTGGTGTCGATCGCGAAGGGCAGCAGCGCAAGCGCCAGCGCGACGAGCACGTAACCCAGCCACAACACGCGCCGGTCGCGCTTCCAGGCCGTCACCCGCTGCCGCCAGAACCCCATCAGGCGCGCTCCGCCACGCGCTCGCCCATCAGGCCGGTGGGCCGGAACACGAGGACCGTGATCAGCACCAGGAAGGCGAACACATCCTGATAGTGGCTGCCGAGGAATCCTCCGGTGAGATCTCCGATGTACCCGGCACCGATGCTCTCGATGAGGCCGAGCAGCAGGCCGCCGAGCATGGCGCCGCCCAGGTTGCCGATTCCGCCCAGCACTGCGGCGGTGAACGCCTTCAAGCCCAAGGTGAATCCCATCGAGTAGTGGGCGATGCTGTAGTTGGCGGCTACCAGGACGCCGGCCACCGCACCCATCGCAGCGCCGATCACGAAGGTGGCGGAGATGATCCGGTTGATGTTCACGCCCATCAGTCCGGCCACCGTGGGATTCTCCGCCGTGGCGCGCATCGCCCGTCCGAGCCGTGTGCGCTGAACCAGGACGAGAAGACCGCCCATGATGACTGCGCACACGACCATGATCCCGATCTGAAGGTCCGTGATGGTGGCGCCGGCGATGTTGTGCGGCGTCGGGGGAAGCAGGCGGGGGAAGGTGTGGTACTGCCGTCCCCAGATCAGCATCGCGATGTTCTGCAGCAGGATCGACACGCCGATGGCGGTGATCAGCGGCGCCAGGCGCGGCGCGCGCCGCAACGGCCGATAGGCCACGCGCTCTATGGAGAATGACAAGCCCATGCACACCGCGATCGCCGCGGCCAGCGCGGCGGCGATGACCACCTGCGGCGGCGCGCCGATGGCGGCGCCAGCGAGCCCGTTGAGCACCGTGAGGGCCACCATGGCGCCGATCATGACCACTTCGCCGTGCGCGAAGTTGATCAGGCCGAGAATGCCGTACACCATGGTGTAGCCGAGCGCGACCAGCGCATACACGCTGCCCAGAACCAGGCCGTTGAGCACCTGTTGCAGGAAGATGTCCATGGCTGCGCCCGCTTGCAAAAAAACGGCGCCGCGAGGCGCCGTTTTCTTGTCAGTCCGATATAGCGACGGTCCCGCTCAGCCGACCGTTTCCAGATATTCCCACTTGTTGTTCTTGACCTGGTAGAGCGAGATGCTGCCACCCTTGATGTCGCCTTTTTCGTCGAACTGCACCAGGCCGGTGACGCCCTGGTACTGGATCGAAGCGAGCGCCGGCAGATACTTCGCCGGATCCACCGAGTCGGCTGCTTTCATCGCCTCGATCATCGCGTTCATCGCGTCGTAGGCGTACGGCGCGTAGAGCTGGATCGGCTGATTGAACCGCTTCTGATACTTCTCGGCGAACTCCTTGCCGCCCGGCATCTTGTCCAGCGGCACGCCCGGCGAAGAAGCATAGGCCGATTCCCCCTCCGGCCCGGCCAGCGTCAGGAACTGCGTGGTCTGCACTCCGTCGCCGGCAAGGTAGATCGCCCTGACGCCGAGATTCTTGATCTGCTTCATCATCGGGCCGGCCTGCGAGTCCATCCCGCCGTAGAAGATCAGGTCGGGGCGCTTGCCTTTGATGCTGGTCAGGATGGCGGTGAAGTCGGTCTTGGTCGTATCGGTGAACTCGCGTGTGATGATTTGCGCGCCGGCGGTCTTCGCCGCCGCTTCGAACTGGTCGGCCAGGCCCTTGCCGTAGGCGGAACGGTCGTCGATCACGGCGATCTTTTTCGCACCGAGCTTCTTCACCGCGTATTCGCCCAGCACCTTGCCCTGCTGCGCGTCGTTCGCCATCACGCGGAATGCGGTCTTGAACCCCTGATGGGTGTAATCGACGTTGGTGGCCGATGGCGAGATCTGCGGAATGCCTGCGTCGTGATAGATCTTGGAGGCGGGGATGGTGGTGCCGGAGTTCAGGTGGCCGATCACGCCGGCTACCTTGGCGTCCACCAGCTTCTGCGCCACCACCGTGCCCTTCTGCGGGTTGGCCTCGTCATCCTCCGAGATCAGTTCGAACCGGATCTTTTCTCCGCCGATCACCAAGCCGGCGGCGTTGGCTTCTTCGATGGCCAGTCTCACCCCGTTCTCGTTGTCCTTGCCCAAGTGCGCGATCGGTCCGGTGAGCGGTCCCGCGTGCCCGATCTTGACCACTCGCTCCAGCGCCGAAGTCGTGCCGTCCGTAGTAGCGGGCTGCTCTTCCTTCTTTCCGCAAGCACCCAGAACTGCCGCGACGGCGACTGAACAGACGGCGGCGAGTACGCGCCGCGTAACGCCATGACGTTCGATGTCCATGTTCTTCTCCTTGGATGAGCAACGGCCGCGCAAACCCTCTTCGATTATCGGCCAGCGCCGCGACCGTTGTCAATTTTAGATCGTTAATTCATTGAGTTGGAGCCGATCGCGGATCGCGCCGGAAACAAAAAAGCCGGCATCTGCCGGCTTTTCTGACGAGACTGGCGCCCGTTACATGGCGAGAATCCAATCGACGAGCAGCTTGGCCTCGTCTTCCTTGACCGGATTGGGAGGCATCGGGATCGGACCCCACACCCCGCCGCCGCCGTTGATCACCTTCTTGACCAGCATGGCCTGCGCGTCCTTGTTGCCCTTGTACTTCGCCGCGATTTCCTTGAAGGCCGGGCCGACCAGTTTCTTGTCGACGGTATGACAGGAGACGCAGTTCTTGTCCTTCGACAGCTGGTTTGCCTTGGCTGCGTCGACCGCCGCGCCGGCGTGCGCCGCGAACCCGAGGGCTGCGCTGGCGAGGACCACCATGATGCTCCGTTTCATTGCTCTCTCACCTTTCCTGACGTGGGATTGGAGTTGCGGAGGCGGCGATTGTAGTCCTTTTTGCCGTCTCCTGGAACTTTCCGGCTTGGCCGGGGCGTTCCTGTGCCAGCAGCGCTTGCAGTTCGCGCAAATCGCTGACCGGCGCATTGCAACTAACGCCTTCGCAGACATAGGCGTTGACAGCGCCGCGGGGACCGGCCGGTTTGTCGAGCGCCGGGGGAAGCGCGCGCTGCTCCGTATCCACTCCCAGCAGCAACGTGTCCGGCATGAACAACCCCGCCAGCTCGCGCGCCCAAGCGGAAAGCTCGTCGGGCGGGCCGCGCAGCACGACGGTGCGCGTTGGCGCGAGCAGCTCCGCCAAGGCCATCGAGAAAGTCGCAAACCCGGAGGGTTGCCGACACATCGAGGGGAAGAACGCGCGCACCGTGCGTTCGGCAGCTTCCAGGTAACGCGGCTCACCCAGCAGATGACCCAGGCGCGCGAGCACCAGCGCGGCCACCCCGTTGCCGGAGGGTGTGGCTGAATCGTGGCCAGGCTTCGGGCGCAAGATCAGCCGCTCGTGATCGTGGCCGGTAAAAAAGAACCCGCCGCCAGTGCGGTCCTCGAACCATTCGAGCATGGCGTCCACCAACTGGACGGCCAGCCTCAGGGTCTCGACGCGGAAATCCGCCTGCAAGCACTCCAGCGCTGCCTGTGCCAGGCAAGCGTAGTCGTCGAGGTAGGCGCTCAAGTGCGCCCGGCCGTCCTTGTAGGTCGCGAACAGCCGCGCGCCGTTTCGCATGCGAGCGCTCACGAAGTCGAGGGCCCGGTGCGCCGAATCGAGCCAGTCGCGTCGGCCGAAGACGCGCGCGGCATGCGCCATGCCGCGGATCATGAGCGCGTTCCAGCCGGTCAGGATTTTTTCGTCGCGCCCGGGACGCATTCGTCTTTCTCTGGCCTGGAACAGCTTGCTCCGGGCGCGGCGCAGGCATTCTTGGGCCAGCTGCACGCTGACGCCCAGCGTAGCGGCCACCTCGCCCAGGGGCTGCGCCACATACAAGTGCCAGTGGCGGTTCTCGAAGTTCGGCGGGCGCTCCAATCCGTAATGCGCGCTCGTCACCGCGTATTCCTCGCTGGTCAGCAGGCGGGCGACTTCTTCGCGCGACCATACGTAAAACTTGCCTTCCTCGTGCTCGGAATCGGCGTCGAGCGACGAGTAATAGCCACCTTCCGGCGACTGCATCTCCCGCATCACCCACTGGGCCGTCTCTTCGGCGACGCGCTGGTACAGGGGCTGGCGCGTCGCCGCCCAGGCGTCGGCGTAGAGCGCGAGCAGCGGCCCGTTGTCGTAGAGCATCTTCTCGAAGTGCGGGATCATCCAGTAGGCGTCCACGCTGTAGCGGCAAAAGCCGCCACCGAGCTGGTCGTAGATTCCGCCTTGCGCCATCCTCTCGAGCGTGAACAACGCGTGCTCGCGCAGCCTCGATTGCCGCGCGCCGAAGCGCAGGCAGAACTCCAGCTCGGCGGGATGCGGGAACTTCGGTGCGCTGCCGAAGCCGCCATGAGAAAGATCGGCGCTGCCGAGCAACTCGGCGACGGCCAACTCCAGCGGCTGATCGGTCAGCGTCACCTCCGCGGATACCGGGGCCGGAAGGGTGCTCTGCAGGACTTCCAGCAGAGCGGCATTTTGTGCCTCGATGTCGGCACGGCGCGTGCGCCAGGCCTGCGCGACCTGCTCGAGCACGTCGACGAACCCCGGCAAACCGTAGCGTGCTGCCCTCGGAAAATAGGTACCGCCGAAGAAGGGCTTGCCGTCCGGAGTCAGGAACATCGTCAACGGCCAGCCGCCGTTGCGGCGTATGAGCAGCGCATGTGCCGTCTGGTAGATCTGGTCCAGGTCGGGGCGTTCCTCGCGATCGACCTTGATGTTGACGAAGAGCCGGTTCATCACCGCGGCGACCTCGGGATCTTCGAACGATTCGTGGGCCATCACGTGGCACCAATGGCACGCCGAGTAACCGATGGACAGCAGGATCGGCTTGTCCTCCCGGCGCGCGCGCTCCAGGGCTTCCTCGCCCCACGGATACCAATCCACGGGGTTGTGCGCGTGCTGCTGCAGGTACGGACTGGTTTGTCCAGCGAGGCGATTGGCCAACTCAATTCTCCTCGAGGCGCCGCGACCGCAGTCGATGCCAAGCCGTTGCAGGCCAAGCATGGCATCCGAGCGCGGCAACGATCGGCGATCTCGCTTAGAGGCCGAGCCGCGGCCACAGTTCGTCCACGGCCCGTTTCACATTCGGATCCATGACGATGGGACGGCCCCAGCGGCGCGCGGTTTCTCCCGGCCACTTGTCGGTCGCGTCGATCGCCATCTTGGAGCCGAGCCCCGGCACGGGGCTCGCGAAGTCCAGATAGTCGATCGGAGTGTTCTCGACGAGCGTCACATCGCGCGCCGGGTCGACCCGGGTGGACACGGCCCACATGACCTCTTTCCAGTCGCGGGCATCGATGTCCTCGTCGACGACGATGATGAACTTCGTGTACATGAACTGGCGCAGGTACGACCAGATGCCGAAGATCACCCGCTTGGGGTGTCCGGGGAACTGCTTGCGCATGCTCACGACCGCGACCCGGTAGGAACAACCTTCCGGCGGCAGGTAGAAATCGACGATTTCCGGAAACTGGCGCTGAAACAGCGGCACGAACACTTCGTTGAGCGCCATGCCGAGGATGGCGGGCTCGTCGGGCGGCTTGCCGGTATAGGTGGAGTGATAGATCGGCGCACGGCGCATCGCGATCCGTTCCACGGTCAGCACCGGAAACGGTTCCTGTTCGTTGTAGTAGCCGGTGTGGTCTCCGAACGGTCCTTCCGGCGCGCTTTCGCCGGGAAGAATCACGCCTTCGAGCACGATCTCGGCGCCGGCCGGAACCTGCAGCTCCGAGCCCAGACATCTTACGAGCTCGGTGCGCGAGCCGCGCAGCAAGCCGGCGAACTGGTACTCCGACAGGTTGTCCGGCACCGGCGTCACCGCCCCGAGGAGGGTGGCCGGATCCGCGCCCAGCACCACCGCGACCGGAAACGGCTGTCCGGGGTTGCGCTCGCCATGATCGCGGAAATCCAGAGCGCCGCCGCGATGCGCGAGCCAGCGCATGATCACCTTGTTGCGCGCAATCACCTGCTGGCGATAGATACCCAGGTTCTGCCTCGCCTTGAGCGGACCGCGCGTCACCGTCAGACCCCAGGTAATCAGCGGTCCCGCGTCCTGCGGCCAGCACACCTGGATCGGCAGCCCGGACAGGTCCACGTCGTCGCCTTCCAGCACGAGTTCGTGAAAGGGCGCGCTCGAAACGCTCTTCGGCCGCATGTCCCAGAGCGCCGCCTTGAGCATCGCCACCTTGTCGAGCGCGTCGCGCATGCCCTGCGGCGGTTCGGGCTCCTTCAAAGCGGCCAGCAACTCGCCCACGGTGCGCAGTTGTCCGATCGATTCCTGTCCCATCGCCAAAGCCACCCGGCGCACGGTGCCGAACAGATTGCCGAGCACCGGGATATCGAAGCCGGTCGGCTTCTCGAACAGGATCGCGGGACCGCCGGCCTGCAGCGCCCGCTGGCAGACCTCGGTCATCTCCAGCCTTGGCGAAACCGGGACTCCGACGCGCTTGAGTTCTCCGAGCGTTTCGAGCCGGGACAAGAACTCGCGCAGGTCGCGGTATTTCATATGACCGGTGTGGCCCCGCCATCCATCGGCACGATCGCGCCGGTCAGGTAGGCAGCCCGCTCGGAGGCCAGAAACAGCGCCAGTTGCGCGATGTCCTGCGGTTGCGCGGGGCGCCCCAGTGGAATCCTCGCCTGCAGGTCCTCGAGCACGCGGGCCGGCGGCAGCCCGCGCGCTTGCGCTTCGACCGCGATTCCCCGGTCGAGCCTTTCACCTGCGGTCGGACCGGGATTGATCGCGTTGATGCGCACGCCGAACTTCCCGTGCACGCTCGCGAGGCCCACCGTGGCGAGCATCAGCGCGGCGTTGGCCGCGCCGCCGGGAAGATGGATGGAAGCCGCGATCTTTCCGCCCATGCCGACGATGTTGACCACCGCGCCGCGGCGCCGCTGCCGCATGCCCGGCAGTACCGCTTCGAGCGCGTGCACGTAGGTAAAGAACTTGGCGTCCATCGCGTCGTGCCAGGCGGCGATGTCGAGCTGCTCCGGCGAATAGCGCTTCGCGGCGCCGGCCGAGTTGATCAGCACGTCGGGCGGCCCGAGCTGCTTTTCCACGCGCCTGACCAGCGAGAGCGCGTCTTCGGGACGCGCCAGGTCGGCGACGAAAGCCAGCGCGCGCCCGGCCGGCGCAAGCGATCGCACCGCGCCTTCCAGGTGATCGTGCGAGCGCGATGCCAAGGCGACCCTCGCGCCTTGCTCGAGAAAAGCTCTCGCGCAGGCGAGCCCGATGCCGCGGCTGCCGCCGGTGACCAGCACGATGCGGTCTCTCAATCCAAGATCCATGATCGCCCGAGGACCGGAAGCGCCCCACTATAGGTGGGCGGCCACGGCCTGACAATCGCGCTGCCCGCTCTCAAGTGCACGGCAGCAGAAAGTGCACGGCGATGCCGGCGAACACCGCCGCGCCGACCCAGTTGTTGTGCTTGAAAGCGCGAAAACAGCGCGCCGGGTCGCGGTCCTTGATCAGCCCGTATTGCGTGCCCGCCAGCGCCGCCGCCAGCCCCACGCCGGCGAAGTAGAAAGGCCCCAGTCGCAGCCACCAGCCGAGCAGCGCGAGCGTGGCGAAGAACAATCCGTGAAATACCATGACCGCGGCGACGTCCCATCGGCCGAAGAGGATCGCCGAAGTGCGGATGCCGATCTTGCGGTCGTCCTCGCGGTCGACCATCGCGTACTCGGTGTCGTAGGCGATGGTCCAGAACACGTTGGCCGCCAGCAGCACCCACGCCTCGGCCGGCAGTCGCCCGGTCTGCGCGGCGTAGGCCATCGGAATGCCGAAACCGAACGCCACCCCTAGACAGGCTTGCGGCAGCGCGAGGAAGCGCTTGGTGAAGGGATAGCTTGCGGCCAGCAAGAGCGCCACAAACGAGAGCGCCACGGTCAGCTTGTTCAACTTCAACACCAGGGCGAAGGCGCAAACCGCCAGCACTGCGGCGACCGCCAGCGCCTCGTAAGGCGCGATCAGACCCGCGGCCAGCGGCCGCTCTTTGGTGCGTTTCACATGCGGGTCGAAGTCGCGATCGGCATAGTCGTTGATCGCGCAGCCGGCCGAACGCATCAGCACGGTGCCGAGAACGAAGATCCATACCACCGTCCAGTTTGGATGGCCACGCGCCGACAGCCACAGCCCCCACAGCGTCGGCCAGAGCAGCAGCACAATGCCGATCGGCTTGTCGAGCCGGATCAGTCTCTCGTAGGCATTCAACCGCTCGGCGAGATTCACGGCTGCCCCGACCGGCTCTTTGAAATCGCGGTAAGGATGCCTTGCATGATCGCGAGTGGCGTCGGTGGACAACCCGGAACCGCTACATCCACCGGTATCACGTTGGACACACGCCCACGGCTGGCGTAGCTCTCGCCGAATATGCCACCGGTGCAGCCGCAATCGCCGATGGCCACCACGAGCTTCGGATCCGGCACGGCATCGTAGGTGCGCTTCAGCGCGGTCTCCATGTGCCGCGACACCGGCCCGGTCACCAGCAGCAGGTCGGCGTGCCTCGGGCTCGCCACGAAGCGGATGCCGAGTCTTTCCAGGTTGTAGTAGGGGCTGTTGCAGGCATGGATCTCCAGCTCGCAACCATTGCAGGAGCCTGCATCGACGTGACGGATCGAGAGCGACCGGCCGAAGTGCCTGAGGATGATGTCGCTCAACCGCTGCTCGACCTGACGAAGCGACTCGTCGGATTCAGGTGCCGGTTCGGTCACGATGCCGGTCGTTACGATCTGCTTCAGGAGCTGATACATATCAATGCCGATCTAAATACGGAGGCACAGAGGCACAAAGACACAAAGACACAAAGACACAAAGACACAAAGACATTCAAGAGCCAACTGTCAGCACGAAGAAAAGCGGGGTACCGAGGGAAACCAGATTCCGAATGGCGCACCTCCTTTTTTGGACTGGCGATTCGCATTTCCTCAGTGCCTCTTCGGTGAAACGACGCCTATAGATCATGGCCTGAGTAACTCAAATTCAAGGACTTGTTGATCAGCGGAAAGTCCGGAACGATGTTCCCCAATACCGCGCGCTCCAGCAGCGGCCAATTCTGCCAGGAGGGGTCGTGCGGATGCAGCCGTTCGATGCGGTTGTCCTCGGCCGTTTCGAGAGCGATCAAGACGTCGCCGCGCCAGCCCTCGACCCAGCCCACGCCCCGTGACCCGGCCTGTGCGCGGGCCACCGGGACGCGCGTCTCGCCGGGTGGAAGCGCTGACACCAGGGAGCGGACCAGTCGAATCGACTCGAAGAGTTCATCGAATCGAACCGAAACCCGCGCCGCAACGTCGCCTCGCTGGTGAGATGCCATTCGCACATCGAGCCCCCGATAGGGAGCGATCGGATGGTCGACGCGCAGATCGTGGGCAATGCCGCTGGCTCGGCCGGCGAAGCCGTTCAGGCCCATCCTCGCGGCGAGCTCCGGCACGATCTGGCCGGTGAGGATGAAGCGGTCCTGGGCTCCCGCGTGTTCCTCGTATATCGACCTGAGCGTTTGCGTGTCGTCCCGGATACGCTCCAGGACCTGCAGGAGGAGCCGGGATTCGGCGTTCGACAGATCCCGCGCTACGCCGCCGGGCACGATCGTATCCATCAGGTAGCGGTGGCCGAACACCTGCTGGTTGAGGCGAAGCAGATCTTCTTTCAGCCGCCAGAACTGAAAGAATCCAAACGACAACGCGACGTCGTTGCCGAGGTAGCCGAGGTCGCCGAGATGGTTGGCGATGCGCTCCAGCTCCAGCAGGACGCCGCGCAATGCCAGCGCTCGGTCGGGCGCCTCGGTTCCGGTGACGCCTTCCACCGCCATGGCGTAGGCCCAGGCATAGGCAACGGTGGAATCGCCGCTCACCCTGCCGGCGAGCCTGAAGCCCTGCTCGAGTGTCATGCTCTCGAAGCGCTTCTCTGTGCCCTTGTGCTTGTATCCGAGGCGTTCTTCGAGGCGAAGAAGCTTCTCTCCGACCACCGAGAAGCGGAAGTGGCCCGGCTCGATCGTGCCTGCATGCACCGGGCCGACCGGGATTTCGTGCACCCCTTCACCCTCGACTTTCTGGAAGGGGTAGTGGTCGCCGCTGTCGACAAACACCGAGCCTGCGTCAAACGCCTTTCGCAACGGAAATACTCCATCGGGCCAGGCTCCGTGCCGCAGCCACTTGCGGCGATCGGTGGCATCATCGGCCTCGATGCCGACCAGGTCGCGCGCGGCGCGCTGCATGCGATTTGCGGCGGGGAAAATGTCGGCGATGCCCGGGTAGCGCGGGTTGTCGCGTGGCAGCGGCAACTCGAGCCATAACAGGCCCGAGCGCAAGCCGATGGCTAGATGCAACGCATATCCCGCGCCCCGCAGCGTCGCGTCGCTTCCCCACAAAGCCACCAGCCGCGCCTTCCGCGAACGTGCCGCTTCGAGTAGACCCCGCAGCGAACCTGCGTCCACAGTGGCGTGAAAAGCCGGGATCGCTCCCGGGATGGCGCGAACCTCGAGCGAGAGCTCGTCAAGCCGCATCATCGGTCCTCATCAGCCGATCAGGGCGGCGGCCTGCCGATACCAGTCCACCAGGTACGGCGGGATGTACAGGCCCAGCACCAGCACGATCGTCAAATGCACGAATACCGGCACCAGAGCCGGTGGATGGGGCAAGCGTTGTGCCGTCGTTTCTCCAAACACCATCGGCTGCACCTTTCCGAAGATCGCGGCAAAGGCCACTCCGAGAGCGACCAGCAGGAACGGCGTCGCCCACGCATGCTCGTGCATCGCGGTAGTGAGCACCATGAATTCGCTGGTGAACACCCCGAACGGAGGCATTCCGAGAATGGCGAGGCTTCCGAGCGCCAGTCCCCAGCCGATCGTGGGGCTTTGCCGGATCAAGCCGCGGATGCTCTCCATGTTCTGCGTGCCGGTGGCTTGCGAGGCGTGACCCACCGCAAAGAAGATCGCGCTCTTGGTCAGCGAATGCACCGTCATGTGCAAAAGCCCGGCGAAGGCCGCAACCGGCCCGCCCATGCCGAAAGCAAACGTCATGAGACCCATATGCTCGATCGAGGAGTAGGCGAACATGCGCTTGATGTCCTTCTGGCGCGAAAGGAAGAACGCCGCCACCACGACCGACAGCAGACCGAAACCCATCATGAGCGCACCGGAGAGATTGCTTTGCAGGGCGCCGTCCACGAGCACCTTGCTTCTGATGACGGCGTAGAGAGCCACGTTGAGCAGCAACCCTGAAAGCACTGCTGAAATCGGTGTCGGGCCTTCCGCGTGCGCGTCGGGAAGCCAGTTATGAAGGGGCACCAGCCCGACCTTGGTGCCGAAACCGACCAGCAGAAACACGAATGCGAGCGAGAGCACTGTGGGCTCGAGCTCGTTGCGCACCTCATGCAAGTGCGTCCAAAGGAGCGCGGTCCCTCCGGGACCGAGCACCTTCTCGGCGGCGAAATACAGAAGGATGACGCCGAACAGCGCCTGGGCAATGCCGACGCTGCAAAGGATGAAGTACTTCCACGCCGCCTCCAGGCTGGCGGGCGTGCGGTACAGGCTCACCAGCAGCACGGTGGTCAGCGTCGCGCCCTCCATCGCTACCCACAGGATTCCGACGTTGTTCGAAAGCAGACACAGCAGCATCGTGAAGGTGAACAGCTGGTACATGCTGTGATACAGCCTGAGGCGGGCCGAATTCACTCGCCCGTGATGCTCCTCGATACGCATGTAAGGCCGGGAAAAGAGCGCGGTGGTAAACGCGACAAACGCGGTCAGCGCGACCAGGAACATATTGAACGAATCGACGAAAAACTGTTCCTCCAGCGCCGTGATCGGCCCATCGGCGATGACGCGGCCGGTAAGCAGCGCCGCCGCACCCAGCGTGATCAGGCTCATCAGCGCGTTGAACTCGGGAGCGCGGCGAGTGTGACCCACGAGCGCGAGCAGCAAGCCGCCCAACAGCGGGACGCCGAGGACCAGTGCGATCTCCACCTCAGTCTTCCTTGAGCTTTTCCATATGCCGGATGTCCAGGCTGTCGAACTGCTCACGGATATGGAAGAAGAAAATGCCGAAAATGAACGTGCCCACCAGCACGTCGAGCGCCACCCCCAGCTCCACCACAAGGGGCATGCCGTAGGTGGCCGAGGTTGCGGCGAAGAACAAGCCGTTCTCCATGGCGAGGAAGCCGATCACCTGGGGCACGGCTTTGCGGCGCACGATCATCGTCAGAAAGGAAAGCAGCACGCTGGCGAGCGCGATCCCGAGCGTCGAGCGCGTGATCGTGCTCGCCATTTCCGAGATCGGAGCGGCCAAGGCGAAAGCGAAGATCACCAGGCCGATTCCTATCAGCATGGTCGTCGGAATGTTGATCAGGGTCTCCACGTCCCAGCGAACGTGCAACTGGTCGATCAGCCTGTGCAGCACCCACGGAATCAAAATCACCTTCAGCACCAGCGTGAGCACGGCCGAGAAGTACAGGTGAGTCTGGCCGGTGGAATACGCCACGATCAACGTGGAAGCGGCGAGCGCGGCGCCCTGCCATGCGAGCAGCCGGATCAGCGTCAGGATGCGCCGCTGCGACAGCATTTCGAACGCCAGCAGCAGCAGGAAAGCCGCGAGCAGGTTTACGAGCTGGCCGGAAAGCGACTGGCTCATCTCATCCCCTCACGAGGAAATGGGTGAGCATGCCGAGCACCGCCAGCAGGAAGGCCCCGGAGAGAAACTCGGGCACCAGAAACAGCCGCAGCTTGGCAAGAAGCGTTTCGAGCAGCGCCAGGCCGGCGCCAAAGAGGAACAGCTTGAGCGCGAGCGCGCCTACCGCCACCGGCAGCGCCGCCCAGTTGCCGCCGTCGGCGATTCCCCATGGGGCAAAAAGAGCGATGCCGATGGTGGCGTAGGCGAACAGCTTGATCGCGGCCGCCCACTCGATCAGCGCGAGGTGGCGCGCCGAGTATTCGAGAATCATGGCCTCGTGAACCATCGTGAGTTCCAGATGGGTGGTCGGGTTGTCCACCGGTATTCGGGCGTTTTCCGCCAGCAGCACCATGGCGAAGGCGACCGCGGCAAATGCGAGGCTGGGGTAGATGGCGAACTCGCGGTGGGCGAGGGAGACGACGATGGTGGTGAGCTGCGTGGACCCGCTGATGAACGCGGCGGTGAACAGCGTCATCAGCATCGCCGGCTCGGCAAGGAATCCGATGAGCATTTCGCGCCGCGCCCCGAGGCCGCCGAACGAGGTCCCTATGTCCATCGCCGCCAGAGCGGAAAATACCCTCGCCAGGGCAAACACTCCGACCAGGGCGATGATGTCGGCGGTGGGCGCAAACGGGAGATCGACCGCGAGCACCGGCACGATTCCACCGGCGAGCCACATGCAGCCAAAGAGTACATAAGGCGTCAGACGGAACAGCGGCGAGGCGCGGGCGGCGATCACCGCGTCCTTGTGAAACAGTTTGCCGATCGTAAAGTAGGGCAGCAGGATGCTGGGCGCGGAACGGTTCTGCAACCAGGCTCGACACATGTTTACCCAGCCCATGAGCAGGGGCGCGGCAAGCACCACGAACGCCGACTGCAGTATCTGGAACGCGCTTTCGGCAGCGACGCTCATCGCGCGAAGATCAGCAGCCCGATCAGGGTCAGAAAGCTGTACACGAGGTAGGTGCTGATCCTGCCCTGCTGCAACAGCGCGATCCTGGAAGAGACGTATTCAGCCAGACGCGCCACCGGCAGATACAGCCAATACCAGTGGCGATCCTCGATCTTGAGAAAGAACCGCGGTGCCGGATCATCCGCGCCCGGCAGTTCCCGCCGCATGAGATACAGCGGCCCGAATACATGGCGGATCGGCTGGCCGAATGCATCGGCGGTATCCTGCATGCGCGAAGTCTGCTCGGGGAAACCGCAGTCCCAGGGATCGGACACGCGCACGCGGCCGTGATAGAACCCGCGCACCAGCAGGAACGTCACCAGCACCACGCCGACGATCACCACCAGAAAGATCACCGGGCTGTAGCTGGCTTGCGCGGCAGACATGGGCACCAGCCAGAGCCAGCTCGAAGCGAGCGCCTCGTCCGACAGGCCCTGCCCGACGAGTGCAATCCCGACGGTGTTGAGCATGGTCAGCATCGCGGTGGGGAACAGTCCGAGCAGAACGCAGCCGACGGCAAGCCACGCCATTCCGAGTCTTTCCATGGCGCCGGCGTCCTGTGCAGGGCTCGCCGCCGACGACTGCTCGGCGTTGTGCGGCTCGCGCGGCTGGCCAAGGAAGGCCACGCCGTAGACCTTGACGAAGCACATCGCGGTCAGCGCACCGGCCAATGCAAGGGTAGCGGCGAAGAGCGGCAGCGCACTGCGCACCACGCCGTTGGCCAGGATCGGCGCCTGCAGCGCGGTCTGGAACGTGAGCCATTCGGACACGAAGCCGTTGAGCGGGGGAAGCGCGGAGATCGCGAGCGCGCCGATCAGGAAGTAGAGCGCAACATGAGGCATCGTGCGGATCAGGCCGCCCATGCTGTTCAAGTCGCGCAGCCCGGTCGAATGCAGGATCGAGCCCGCGCCGAGGAACAGCAGTCCCTTGAACACCGCGTGGTTGAGCGTGTGGTAGAGAGCGGCGATCAGACCGAGCATGCCGGCGGCGGGATGGCCGAAACCGATGAACACCATCGCCATGCCAAGGCCGAGAAGGATGATGCCGATGTTCTCGACCGAGTGGTACGCGAGCAGGCGCTTGAGGTCGTGCTGCATCAGGGCATAGAGCACGCCGAAAAGCGTGGTGGCCGCGCCCACGATAAGCATCAGCACTCCCCACTCCCAGCGCACGCCGCCGATCAGATCGAAGACCACTCGCACCATTCCGTAGATCGCGGTCTTGAGCATGATGCCGCTCATCAGCGCCGACACCGGAGAGGGCGCCGCCGGGTGCGCCTCGGGCAGCCAGGCGTGCAGCGGCAGCATTCCCGCCTTGGCGCCGAACCCGAAGAATGCAAGCAGGAATGCCACGGTCGCCCACAGCGGGCTCAGATTCGCGCCGCGCAAGGCCTCGAACGTGTAGTCGCCGTGGCCGCCGCTCATGACGCCGAAGCAAAGCAGGATGGCGATCGCGCCGAGGTGCGCGATCAGGAGGTACAGGAATCCGGCGGAACGGATGGCCGGAAGATGGTGGTCGGTGGTCACCAGGAAGTACGACGACAGGGCCATGGTCTCCCAAGCCACCATGAACAGGTAGGCATCGTCGGCCAGAACGACCAGCGCCATGGAAGCCAGAAACACGTGGTACTGCAGGCATATGAGCGAGCACCTGGCCGCGGTTTCGTCCCTGAAGTAGCCGGCGGCGTGAATCGAGATGCCCGACGACACCGAGCCGATCAAGACCAGGAAGAACGCCGCCAGCGGATCGAGCCGGATGTGGAACGGCAGGTCGGGAAGCCCGAGCGGCAGGATCAGTTCCGTCGGAGGCTGGGGCAGCGCCACCAGCGCGACCGCAGCGAGGAGCACGGCGCCGAAGGCGCCGAGGGGGAACAGGATTCGCGGGCGAAACGCGCGGATCGCACTCAAAACGAGTCCGATCAGGCCGATCGCAATCCAGAACAGTGGGACGGCAAGGACGAGCAAAACCAGTGGTACGTCCGGCATTCTACTTGCTGCTATTCTTCAACCGGTTTCGCTTTCGCTGCGGACAGATGCAGGGGCCACTGCGTGGCCAGTGCGAACTGCTCGTGAACACGAAGCGAACGCCGCGATGATACCCTAGCGCGACCATGCGGTGTGCCCGGCCGATCACGCGCGCAAGTACGTCTGCCGGCCGCCGAGCCAGCGATCGAGATGTCTTTCGACGAGGTCGGGATGATCGCGGATCAACTGCGGCGCGATGTTGCGCGCCTGATCGAGCAGATCGAGGTCGTGCTCGAGATCGGCGAAGCGCAGCATCGGCACGCCGGACTGGCGCGCGCCCAGGAACTCTCCCGGGCCACGCAAGCGCAGGTCATGGCGCGCGATCTCGAACCCGTCGCTGTTCTCGTAGATGATCTTCAGGCGCTCGCGCGCCGTTTCCGAGAGGGGCCCCTGATAGAGCAGAATGCAGGTGCTCGACTCGCCCCCGCGCCCCACGCGTCCGCGCAGTTGATGCAGCTGCGACAGGCCCATGCGCTCGGCATGCTCGATCACCATCAGCGAGGCGTTGGGTACGTCCACGCCGACCTCGATTACGGTGGTGGCCACGAGCAGCTGGATCTCATTCTTCTGGAAGGCAGCCATGGTCGCCGCCTTCTCCTGGTTCGTGAGCCGGCCGTGCACCAGGCCGACCCGTAGCGCGGGAAATTCGCGTCGCAGGTTTTCGAAGGTCTCGATCGCGGTCTGCAGTTGCAGCGCCTCCGACTCTTCGATGAGCGGGCACACCCAGTAAGCCTGGCGCCCGGCGAGGCAGGCATCGCGCACGCGGGCCAGCACCTCCACGCGCCGCGCTTCCGAGACCAGCTTGGTGGTGACCGGAGTTCGTCCCGGCGGCAGCTCGTCGATCACGGACACGTCCACATCGGCGTAGTAGGTCATCGCCAGCGTGCGCGGGATCGGCGTGGCGCTCATCATCAGCTGATGGGGCTGCGGCGATTGCTCGCCACGCCCGCCTTTCATGCGCAGCGCGAGCCGCTGATGCACGCCGAAGCGATGCTGCTCGTCGACGATCGCCAGACCGAGCTTGGCGAACGTCACCTGCTCCTGAAACAGCGCGTGCGTGCCGACCGCAAGCTGAGCCGCGCCCGATTCGATCCCGGCAAGGGCCAGCTCCCGTCCCTTCTTCTTCTGCCCGCCTGACAGCCATGCGACGTTCACGCCCAGCGGCTCCAGCCAGTGGGCGAACTTACGATAGTGCTGCTCGGCAAGTATTTCCGTGGGAGCCATGACCGCGGCCTGGTATCCCGACTCGATCGCCTGCAATGCCGCCAGCGCGGCGACCACGGTCTTGCCGCTGCCCACATCGCCCTGCAGCAGACGCTGCATCGGGTGCGGAGCCGCGAGGTCGCGGCGGATCTGCTCCCAGGCGCGCAACTGCGCGCGCGTCAGCCGGAAGGGTAGAGAATCGATGAGCCTGCGCGACAGGCGCGTGTACTGCACCAGCGGATGAGCGCGGGTGCGCGCCCGCCGCTCGTGATGCAGCCGCATCGAAAGCTGCTGGGCCAGCAGTTCGTCGAACTTCACCCGGCGCCAAGCCGGATGCGCGTGGGAGGCAAGCGCCAGCGCGTCGGCATCCGGCGGCGGGTGATGCAGATAGCGCACTGCCTCGCCGTAGGGCTCGAGCCCCAGCTTGCGCCGCACCGGCTCGGGCAGCGTGTCACTGAGGTCCGCCGCGAGCAGCGCACGCGCCGCGAGCTTGCGCAGGCTGTCCTGGGACAGCCCGGCGGTGGTCGGGTAGACCGGTGTGAGCGACTTGGGGAGCGGCGCCTCGCCGCGCAGCACCTTTACGCGCGGATGCACCATTTCGGCGCCGAAAAAGCCTTGCCGGATCTCACCCAGCGCGCGCACGCGCGTCCCGGGTGCGAGCGCCTTCGCCTGGCCGGGATAGAAATTGAAGAACCGCATGTAGAGCGTGCCGGTGCCGTCCTCCACGCGCGAGACCAGTTGCCGGCGCGGACGATAGCGAATATCGGACTCGACGACCGTACCTTCGATCTGGACCGTTTCGCCCGAGGGCGCTCGCGCGATCGGCACGACCTGCGTCTCGTCCTCGTAGCGCAGCGGCAGGTGCAGCACCAGATCGGAGAGTTGCGCCACGCCGATGCGCGCGAGCTTTTCGCGCACGGGCAAAGTGGCGAAGGCGAGCGAGGGAGCGTACGGGGTCTGGCGCACCGATTTCGCTTCCGGGCGGTTCGGGGCGTCCGCGCCGTCGCACAGCACCCCCTTCGTGACGCCGTGCGGGTCGCGCGCCCCGCGCCCGGCGGCGTTTCGGCGAGGCCGGGTTGCCGCTGTCACGCGCCGCTCACGACTGCCGATCCTGCTGCGCCGTGGCGATGATGGCGTCGATCTCCACCAGAGCCCCGCGCGGCAACTGCGATACGCCCACGGCCGAGCGGGCGGGATACGGCTGGTTGAAGTATTGCGCCATGATCTCGTTGAGCTTGGGGAAATTCGCAAGATCGGTCAGGAACACCGTGAGCTTCACCGCCTGGTCGAGCCGGGCGCCGGCCGCCCGGGCCACTGCCTCCAGGTTGCGGAAGACTTGGTGCGCCTGACCCTCGAACCCTTCCACGACCTGCATCGACTGCGGATCCAGCCCGATCTGGCCTGAAAGGTAGAGCGTGGCGCCGGCGCGCACAGCCTGCGAATAGGTACCGATCGCCTGAGGCGCATGCGTGGTGTGAATCGCTTGTTTGGCCACGGCCCTTGCCCGGGTATAGAATGCTGCGCCACAACATGACCGGAATATCCCACGAACCGGCCCAGTCCCAAGGCGCGGATGATACCGGATGGAGGCGGCGCAGCGCCGCCCCGTGCATGGCCGGGCCGGGGCGGTGCGCGCGTGCCGCTTCCACCGCGCCGAGGCACGTTCCCGATCAGCGATGAGCGCCCCCGCACAGCAAACGCACAAGCCCGGAGTCGTCGCCCTCGCGATCACGGCGATCGGGGTGGTGTTCGGCGACATCGGGACCAGTCCGCTGTACACGATCAAGGAAGCCTTCGGCGAAGCCCACGGGCTGGAGCCTTCGCACGACAACGTGCTCGGCGTGCTGTCGCTGGTGTTCTGGTCGCTGATGATCGTGGTGACGCTGAAGTACGTGGTCTTCATGATGCGCGCGGACAACCGCGGTGAAGGCGGCATCATGGCGCTGCTTGCGCTCGTGCTGCGCGCGACTCCTCGCGGCACGCGGCGGCGCTGGACCCTGATATCGCTGGGTCTGTTCGGGGCCGCGCTGTTCTATGGCGACGGCATGATCACGCCGGCGATCTCGGTACTCTCCGCGGTGGAAGGGCTGGAAGTGGCGACCCCGGCGTTGAAACCGGTGGTGCTCCCGGTCACCATCGCGATCCTCGTCGCCCTGTTCCTGTTTCAGCAGCGCGGCACGGCCAGCGTCGGAGCGCTGTTCGGTCCCATCACCGCGCTGTGGTTCGCCACGCTGGCGTTGCTCGGCGTCATCAACATCCTGCAGCAGCCGTCGGTGCTGGCGGCATTGAGCCCGGGCTACGCAATAGACTTCTTTGCCCACAACCGGTGGACAGGTTTCTTCGTGCTCGGGGCTGTGGTGCTCGCGATTACCGGTACCGAGGCCCTGTACGCGGACATGGGCCATTTCGGCAAGACGCCCATCCGTCTGGCGTGGGGCGCCTATGTCATGCCGGCACTGGTGCTCAATTATTTCGGGCAGGGCGCACTGATCCTGCACGAGCCCGCCGCCATCGCCCATCCCTTCTATCACATGGCGCCCGAATGGGCGCTGTACCCGATGGTGGCGCTGGCGACGCTTGCCACCGTGATCGCTTCGCAGGCGGTGATCTCCGGAACGTATTCGCTCACGCGCCAGGCCATTCAGCTCGGCTACTGTCCGCGGCTCGAGATCTTCCACACTTCCGAAAGCGAGATCGGCCAGGTCTACATGCCGTGGATCAACTGGGCGCTGCTCGCTGCGGTCGTGGCCCTCGTGCTCGGTTTCGGCTCCTCGAGCAATCTGGCGGGGGCCTACGGCATCGCGGTGACGGGCACCATGGCGATCGACACCATCCTTGCATTCTTCCTGATGACACGGCTCTGGCGATGGTCGAAGTGGATCGCCGTGCCACTGCTGGTCGTTTTTCTGTCCATCGATCTATCCTTCTTCAGCGCCAACGCAGTGAAACTGCTGCACGGCGGCTGGTTCCCCATCGTGGTGGCGATCCTGCTCTTCGTCCTGCTGTCCACCTGGCGGCAGGGCCGGGTGCTGCTGATGCGCAAGCTCGCGCCGGGCGCCATCGCAGTGGAGCCATTCATCCAGAGCATCACCCTGCATCCGCCGGCGCGGGTGCCTGGCACGGCGGTCTTCCTGACTGCGGCCACCGAAGGCGTGCCGCACGCGCTGCTGCACAATCTGAACCACAACAAGGTGCTGCACGAACGCATCGTGCTGCTCACCGTGCATACGCGCGACGTACCCCACGTGCCAGACGAGGAACGGCTCGAGATCAAGGAACTGGGCGAGAGCTTCTACCGCATCATCGTCTACTACGGCTTCAAGGACGAACCCGACATTCCCAAGGCGCTCGCGCTCGCCAGGGAGCACGGGCTGGAGTTCAACATGATGGAGACCTCCTTCTTCCTGTCGCGCCAGACACTGGTGCCGACGATGGGGGACGGCATGGCCTTGTGGCGGGAAAAACTCTTCTCGGCCATGTCGCGCAATGCTTCGAGCGCGACGGTGTTCTTCAACATTCCAGCCAACCGGGTGGTGGAGCTCGGTACTCGCATCGAGATCTAGCGCGTACCGGCACTGGAGAAGGCCGCGATGAGCAACCGCGCGATCCGCAGTTTCGAAGCGCTGCTGGCCAGAGGCAAGGACAATGCGGTCTTGCGCTTCAGTCTGGGCAACGAGTATTTCAAGCTCGGCGACGATCGGCTCGCGATCGGGCACCTGGAGCGGGCAACAACGCTCGACCCGGGCTATTCCGCCGCCTGGAAGCTGCTCGGCAAGGCGCGTCTGCGCACGGGGGACGCGCAAGGCGCGCAGGCGGCCTGGCAGCGCGGCATCGAGGCCGCCGAGGCGCGCGGCGACAAGCAGGCTGCCCGGGAGATGGGGGTGTTCCTGCGCCGCCTGACCAAATGACCGCCAAGCTCAGCTCCCCGGTTGCAGCACCACGTTGATCTGCCGCTTCTGCCCATCGCGCAGCACCGTCAGCCGCACGCTCTGCCCGACCTCGTAGTCGTCGAGCGCGGCGAGCAGCTTCGCCACACTGTCCACCGGCTTGTCCTCCACCGCCGTGATGATGTCCCCCGGCACGAAGCTGCCGTCGGGCCCAAGCCTCGCGGCGCGCAGCCCGGCCGCGGCCGCCGCGCCGTCGGGGTTGACGCGCAACACCACCACCCCCGGTGTACCCAGACGCTCGGTGACCACGCGGTTGAGCGCTTCGTCCACCTCGATGCCGAGCGCGGGGCGCACATACTTGCCGCGGGCGATGAGCTGCGGGACGACGCGGTTGACCGTATCGACCGGAACGGCGAAGCCCACGCCCGCCGAAGCACCGGATGGACTGTAGATTGCGGTGTTGATGCCGATCAGCCGGCCGGCCGAATCGAGCAGGGGACCTCCCGAGTTGCCGGGATTGATGGCGGCGTCGGTCTGGATCAGGTGTTCGATGACGCTGCGCCCGTCCTCGGATGGCAAGGACCGGTCCAGCGCGGATACCACCCCCACCGTCAGCGTCCAGTCCAGCCCGAACGGGTTGCCGATGGCGAACACCTTCTGGCCGACCTTCAGATCGTGACTGGTACCGACCGGTACCGGCGGCGGGCGCCTGAACCCCACGCCGATGCGCAGTACGGCCAGATCGTGCGCGGGGCTCACCCCGACCAGCGCCGCGACGAGCTCGCGCCCGTCGTTGAGCCGCACGCGCGCCTCCGCCGCGCCCGCCACGACGTGGAAGTTCGTGACCACATGCCCTTTCTCGTCCCAGATGAAACCCGAACCGGTACCGCGCGGAATCGTGAAGATGTTGCGCGTCCAAAGATCCATCACGCGCTGACTGGTCGAGATGTAGACCACGGAATTCTTCGATCGCTCGAACAGCTCGATGGTGGCTTTCTCGTCCGCGGCGAGGTCGCCCCGCGGCGTCACTGGCCTGGGAACGGCGTCGGCCCCGAACACCGTGTGTTCCACCGTCGGGACCGCGTACCAGACGAGCAGCGCGACAAGCGCGGCCAAGGCGACCCACGCGAAGCGACGCGCCGAAACGGGAAATTGCGAATTCATGTTGGCATCTCCGTCGACCAGTGCCCGGCCGCCCATAGTGCAGCGCAACCGGGTGCGCAAGGCATAAGCGCCCATTTTGGCGCCAAGCGAGGCACCGCGGCACGACGATCTGCGGCCAGGGACTCGATCGGCCCTTGATCGCCGGCGGTCAGACTTCTATCATTGCCTGTAATCGGGAGACTTGGGGGCGATCAGTCCAAGCCTCCCGACTGCGTAGGATGCTGCTTCAAGCCGTTCCAGGCAGTTTCGGGCGGCGCCTCGCCAGCATTACCTCCCTTGTGCTGGCGAGGTTTCTTTAAAGTCCCTCAATCGTCGCAAAACCCTCTGCACGCCGGCTGACGCCGCGCGGCGTCGCCCGGTGTCGTGTCGGGGCGGCTTGTTGACGGGCTGGCAACGCGCTCTGCTGTCGACTGTCCGACAACTCATCAACCCCCGGCTGTTCAGGTTCTTCGATGCGCCTGCGCTGTCGGTTTTCTGACAGCCTGCGCTGGCATGGCGAATGCGCGGTCGAGAATGCGCCCGGGTGTGTCACGGGAACCAGTGAAAACGATCGCGTGATCGTGGAGAAAGTCCCGGGCGCCTTTGCAGAGGTGCTCAGACCATGCGCAACAGAGACATCGATGTGCCACCGTCGGCAATCGAGCCGGTGCTGTCCGACGAAGAAGCGGAATACAGAGACCTGGTCGACTACTGCGAATACGTCCTGGTGCTTTGCCCCGAACCACTCTGGCAGCACTGGAAGATTCGCGCCCCGGTCGACGACGACTAGGATCTGCCCGCATTTCTGCCCCGTACACTGCGGGCGCCAGGGCCTTCATCGCGACTTGTCTTGAGCACCGGTAGCGAAGGCAGTCCCGTCGTCGACGCGCTGCGCACTCATCCATCCGTGGCGACCGCGCATGGGGCGCGGCGTCCCCGAAAAACCGAAGGCCACCCGCATGGATGGCCTTCGGTTTTCTGGTGGAGACGAGGAGGATCGAACTCCCGACCTTCGCATTGCGAACGCGACGCTCTCCCAGCTGAGCTACGTCCCCGGAAACAGGCAGCCGATTCTAACCCTTTTTCTCCCCACGGGCCAACGCCCGGCGGTTGGCCCAGATCAGCATGACGATGCCGCCGATGAACATGGGAATGCTCAGCCACTGCCCCATCGACAGTCCCAGTGCGAGCAGCCCCAGAAAGCTGTCTGGCTCGCGAGTGAACTCGACCAGGAAACGCAGCACCCCGTAGCCGATCAGGAATATCGCGGAAACCGCGCCGACCGGACGCCAGCGGCGCGAATAGATCCACACCAGGGCGAAGAGCGCCACCCCCTCCAAAGCGAACTCGTAGAGCTGCGACGGATGCCGCGCGATGCTGTCGACCTGGGGAAACACCATCGCCCAAGGCACCTCGGCCGGTCGGCCCCAGAGTTCGCCGTTGATGAAGTTGCCGATGCGTCCCGCGCCCAGGCCCAGCGGCACCAGCGGCGCGATGAAGTCGGTCACTTCGAACCAGTGCCGGCCACGCGAGTGCGCGAACCACCACAGCGCGGCGACCACGCCGAGGAATCCGCCGTGAAAGGACATGCCGCCCTCCCACACGAACAGGATGCGGAGCGGATCGTGCAGATACTCGAGCGGCTTGTAGAAAATGACGTAGCCGAGCCGGCCGCCGAGCACCACGCCGATCACGCACAGGAAGAGCAGGTCGTCGAGGTCGCGGTTGACGAGCTTCAGCCAGGGCTGGCGGCCAATGCGATAGCGCCCCAGTATCAGCGCCAGCGCAAACGCGAGCAGGTACATCAGCCCGTACCAGCGCACGGCGATCGGGCCGAGCTGCAGGGCGACGGGATCGAACTGAGGATGGATCAGCATCGGCGGCGGAGCATGACCGCGCGATTATATATATGCGAGCGCCCGGTGCCCGCTTGCGCCCGATGGCGATCAGGGAACCTGGACCATCTCCATGCGCTCGAGGATCGCGGCCGTGCGCCGTTGCAGCAACGGCGTGGAGCGCACGCGGTCGTAAAAGCGGGGTCTTGGCACCATGGCGGCAAGCTGCGCCGCCTGCCAGGGCGAGAGCCATGTCGCGCTGGTGCCGAAGTAGTGGCGGGCGGCCGCCTCGACGCCGAACACGCCGTTGCCCCATTCGATCACATTGAGGTAGATCTCGAGAATCCGGCGCTTGGACATGACTGTCTCGATCATCACGGTGATCGCGGCCTCCTGCAGCTTGCGCCAGGGCGTGCGCCTGCCGGACAGAAAGAGGTTCTTGGCGAGTTGCTGGCTGATCGTGGAGCCGCCGGCCACGACTTTTCCTCTGCGCAGGTTCTTCTCGGCGGCTTCCTGAATCGCTTCCCAGTCGAAGCCTTCGTGGTCGAGAAACTTGGCGTCCTCCGCGGCGATCAGCGCGCGCTTGAGATGCACCGAGATGTTCTCGTAAGGCACCCACTGGTGCTGCAGCTTGGCCTTCGGATTGGCATCGCGCAGGACCTCGAGCCGCGCGTCCATGAACGCCGTGGTCTTGGGATTGAACCAGACCCACCAGACCACGTGGCCGAACAGCCACGACTGATAGATCAACAGCAGGGCGGCCGCCAGCACGAGAAGGCGGCCGAGCAGACGGCCGACGTACGTCATCGGCTCAGTTTGCGCGCAGCGCCTCGATAACCGGGCGGGTTTGCGGCAGCACGCCGCGCCACAGGCGGAACGACTCGGCCGCCTGTTCGACCAGCATCCCGAGGCCGTCCGCGAGCACTTGGGCGCCCTGAGCCTTCGCGAAGGCGAGAAACGGGGTCGGGCCCTTGCCGTACACCATCTCGTAGGCCAGCGCACCCGCGGCGAACAAGGCGTTTGGCAGCGGCGGCAAGGCGTCGGACAGGCTGCTCGAGGTGGCGTTGATGACGATGTCGAAGTGTTTGCCCGCCAGGTCCGGATAGCCGATTCCGGAGATCACGCTGTGTTCGGCCGCCGGGTGATGGCGCGTGGTCTCCGCCAGCCGCAGCGCCTTGTCCGGGGTGCGGTTCACAATCGTCAGGATCGCCGGACGCTCTTGCAACAGCGGGATCAGCACCCCCTGTGCCGCGCCGCCGGCGCCCATCAACAATACGCGCTTGGCGGCCAGCGTCACGCCGAGATTGATCGTGATGTCGCGCACCAATCCGTACCCGTCGGTGTTGTCGGCGCTGATGCGTCCGCCCTCGAATTTCAGGAAATTCGCGGCGCGCGCATCCTTGGCGCGTGCCGACACCTCGTGCGCCAGATCGAACGCTTCGAGCTTGAAGGGCACTGTGACGTTGGCGCCGCGGCCGCCCTGGGCGACGAAGGCTTGCACCGTGGCGCGAAAGCCGTCCAGCGGCGCGGCCAGGCGCACGTACTCGATGTCCTGGCCGGTCTGTCGGGCGAACAGCGCGTGGATCTCCGGTGACTTGCTGTGCGCGACCGGGTTCCCGATCACGGCGTAGCGGTCGGTCATTGCTCGATGGTGACTTCGAGGTCGCTGCGTGTAAACGACCAGTTGCGGGTGATGGACAGCACATCGTACTGCGCCCGGATCGGCTGCGGAAACGGCGCAAAAGGCCCGGCGAGATCCACGATGCGCAGCGCCGCGGCGTCCAGCACCTTGTGTCCGGAGGAGCGCTCGATCTCGATCTTTTCCACCGTGCCGTCGGCTTTGATCGATACCGTGATCAACAGCGAGCCGAAGATCTGCCTGCGCTTTGCTTCTTCGGGAAAGTTCGCGGTGCCGACCGCTTCGATGCGCTGCCGCCACTTGTCCACGTAATCGGCATAGACCACGCCTTCGGTGCGCGCCCCGATGAACTTGCGCCGCGGCAGCTTCTGATAGGCCTCCCAGTCCTTCGCGATCTCGGCCTCCAGTCTGGCGATGAGCATCCGCCGCTGTTCCGTGGCCGGCTCGTTGGGCTTGTCGCGAGCGCCAGTCTGCCGCACCGGCTTGTCGCGGGCCTCGCTCAGGGCCTTCTCGGAAGCCAGTTGCAGCAGCCGCTGCGCCTCCTGCTCGAGCTGCTGCACCCGGCGCGCTGCGAGCTCGACCGCATCAGCCGCTTCCCTGTCGCGCACGGCCGGCAGATTGGACTGCGCGCGGCGGTCCGCTTGCGTGTTGCCGCCGCCGTCGAGATGAGCCTGGGCGAGCGCATCGGCCTTGGCCGGTTTGGCCGATGAGCGCGCGTTGACCAGCACCACGTCGAGCTGCGCGGTGAACTTGTCGTTCGCGGAATCCGGGCCGCTGAACGTGATCAGGAGCACAAAGGCATGCAGGACGATGGAGAAGGCCATCGCCACCGGCAGTGCGTCGGCGGATACGAGCAGGTGCGACAGCGCGGGCGTGGACGAACCGGTCTGCGAACCCGTCGCAGTGAGGATCTGTTCCGGCAAAAGACCTAGTCGGCGTTGACGACGCGAGCCATTCTAAGGCGCCGCGGCGGCGGTGTCAGCGTGCTGCGGGGCCGGCGTCGCACGGAACTCGCAGTGCACGGAAAGCTCGATCAAGTCCACGCGGGACAGCGTCACCTCGACCCGTGTGCCGGGCGCGAGCGCAGGCAGCGAAGCGCTGCGGCAGTACAAGGGAATGCACTCCAGGCACACCAGGTCTTCGCGGACCACCTGCGCGGTGGCAACCGTAACCTGCTCCTGCAGCAGCCAGCGCAGGCACCAGTAGCGTTCCATCTGCCGCTGAAACTCCGCGTATGCCTCGTAGGCCGATTCGAAATCGCGCAGGATTACGAGCAGCCGTTCGTCGCCCTTGCCGTAGACCGGTGGCTCGCCGCGCGCCCACGCCAGCAACTGGCGCTGGTTGATGAGATCGGTGTAGCGCCGGATCGGGCTGCTCGCCCACACGTACTGCTCGACGCCGAGGCCCTGATGCGCCGCCGGCACCGTGGACATGCGCACCTTGCCGTTGCTCTGCACGCGATACAGCGCGGCGACGTCGGCTTCGGACAGCTGCCGCGCCCAGGTGCTGTTGACCAGGATCATGAGCTCCGAGACCACCTTGTCGATCGGCGATCCGCGCCGGCGCGGCACGATGCGCACGCGGTCGTTGTCGATGTGGAAGCTGTACTCCACACGCTGAGCGGTGCTGTCGGCCCGGCCTCGCGCCTTCTCCAGGCCCAGCGCCAGCCGGTAAAGCACAAGCAGCGCCTCACCGTACGGCGAGGCTACCCGTCCCGTGCTCACCGCGGCTTCGTCGAAGACCTGGTCGAGCAGGTCGTGGCGCAGGTTGCGCGCAATGTGCACGCGCTCGATCCGCGTGCGCGTGCCCGCCAGTGCGAGTTCCGGGGTCACTTCGAGGTACATCGACAGCGCGGGGCACTCGCGCCCCTCGGACAGGGTGAACTGCTCGATCACCGGCGGCGGCAGCATGGTGATCTTGTCGCCCGGAAAGTAAACGGTGGACAGGCGTCTGGCGGCTTCGGCGTCGAGCGCCGAGCCCGGTGCGATGCCCAGGGCCGGCGCCGCGATATGAATCCCGATCTCCCAGTGGCCGTTCGACAGGGCGCGGACCGAAAAGGCATCGTCGATTTCAGTGGTGGTCGCATCGTCGATGCTGAAGGCTTCGACCCCGGCATCGGGCAATCCGGTCGGGACTTCGGCCGCAAGCCCCGGGGCGAAGCCGGTGCCGGATGGGAAATGCTCGAACAGGAAGCGGCCCAGATGATAGTCGTGCGTGGAGGGCAGCGCCCCGCACCGTTCGAGCAGCCGCGGTACCGACAGCTTCAGCTCGCCGCAGACCGCTTCCAGGGCCCTGGTCTCGATCGCGTTGCGGTCCGGCTTGTAGAGCAGTTGCGGCAGTAAAGGGCGAAAGCTGGCGGGCAGCTCGAAGCGCCGCAACTGCGCCTCGTACTCGGCCTGCAGCTGCGCCTGGCGGCGTTTTCGCTCGATCGAGGCCAAGGCCGCCTTGAGCGCCTCGGGCGGGGCGGGCTTGTAGTGCCCTTTGCCCTTGCGATAGAAGTGCGTCGGTGTTGCATGCAGGCGCATGAGCAGCCCGGCCGCTTCTTCCGGCCGGGGCGCGCGCCCGAAGTACTCGCGCCCCAGTGTGTCAAAGGAAAATTCCTGCTGTGCGCACACTTCCCAGAGAAAATCCGGATCGAGCGAAGCAGCGATCGCCTGCGCCTCGCGCATGAAATCGTTGAGCGACGGGTGCTCGAAGCGCAGCAGCACCGCCACGCTCTTGATCTTGGCGCGCTTGCCGTGCTGGGTCTGCACCTGCAGCGAGGTGTTGTGGTCCTCCAGCACCGTGGCGGCCTTGAAGGCGCCATCCTCCTCGTACAGGACATTCATGGCGGGCGACGCAAAGCAGGAAACAGACCGGAGGGACAGGGGGAGGCCGCGATTATACGCGCGCGAATAAAGCCACGATTTCCAGATACTGTTCGAACTCCTTGAAACCGTGGTCACTGCCGTGAATCACGATCTGGCGGCAGCCTTCATAGCGCGCAACCGCCTTACGCCAGTCCAGCACTTCGTCGCCGGTGGTCTGCAGCAGAAGATAACGGTCGACGCGCCGCAAGCCGGGCACATACAGCGCAGCCAGCTGCTGCAGGTGCTCCTCGGTGAGCGTGTACTGTTCCTGCGTATAGAGATTGCGCTGCGGCCCGAGATAGGCCCGCAATCCCTCCTGGGGGGTGATCGCCGGATTCACCAGCACCGCGCGGCAATCGAAGCGCTCGACCAGCCAGGTCGCATAGAAGCCACCGAGGGAACTGCCCACCAGCGTGACGCCTTCCGTCCCCGCCCGTCGTACCTCGGACTCGAGCGTGCGGATCGCTTGCGCCGGCCAGTGGGACAATGCGGGGCAGGAGAAGACCGTTCCGGGGCGCGTTCTGCGCAGGTACTCGCGGAGCTGGTTCGACTTGTGCGACGCCGGCGAGCTGTTGAATCCGTGAATGTAGAGAATCATCCTGACAGAGACGGTGGTGCGTGCTCGGATTGTGACTGCCCATGGACTCCCGGCTTGGCGACATCACAGCCGAGGTCAGGCGCGTGCGCCGAGTGCCCAAGAGCCTGCGAACACATGGCGCCCACCGAAGAACCTGAAGGCGAATCAGCGCCGCGCCAGGGCCTCCAGGAGCCTGGCGTGGATCCCGCCGAAGGCGCCGTTACTCATGATTACGACCTGGTCGCCGGCTCGAGCAGCCGCGACGATGGCCTTCACCAGCGTTTCGAGATCCCCGTGACACTCGGCGCGCGCACCCAGTGGGCTGAGCACTGCGCGCGCGTCCCATTTCAGGCCGTCGGTGTAGCAGAACACCCGGTCGGCCGCAGCCAGACTCCCTGGCAAGGCCTCCTTCATCGCGCCGAGCTTCATCGTGTTCGAGCGCGGCTCCAGCACCGCCAGGATGCGGGCGCCGCCGACTTGTTTGCGCAGTCCCGCAATGGTCGCCTCGATCGCGGTCGGATGGTGTGCAAAATCGTCGTAGACGGTCACGCCACCGGCCGTCCCGCGCAGTTCCATGCGCCGCTTGACGTTGCGGAACGTGCTCAACGCCTCGACGGCCCTCGCGACCGGGATGCCGGCGTGGCGGGCCGCGGCCAGCGCCGCCAGCGCGTTCATGCGGTTGTGCTCGCCCAGCAGCGCCCAGTGAACCCGGCCCTGCGGCTTGCCATTGAAGAACACCTCGAAAGCGCCGTCATCGGCAGGGTCGCCGGCGGCCCAGCCGTCGGCCGTACCGAGCCACTCCACCGGCGTCCAGCAGCCGCGTTCGATGACGCGCCGAATGGTCGCCTCGCGTCCGTGGGCCACGATCAGGCCGTTGCCGGGAACGGTGCGCACCAGGTGGTGGAACTGGGTTTCGATCGCCGCCACATCGGGAAAGATGTCGGCGTGGTCGAACTCCAGATTGTTCAGCACTGCGGTGCGCGGCCGGTAGTGCAGGAACTTGGAGCGCTTGTCGAAGAACGCGGTGTCGTATTCGTCGGCTTCGATCACGAAGAAGGCCGAGCCGGTTTCGCGTGCGGAGACGTCGAAGTTGATCGGCACGCCGCCGATCAAGAAACCCGGGTTCAAGCCCCCTTGCTGGAGAATCCAGGCGAGCATTGCGCTCGTGGTGGTCTTGCCGTGGGTGCCCGCCACCCCGAGCACCCACTTGGAGCGCAGCACGTTTTCGGCCAGCCACTGGGGCCCTGAGACGTAAGGCAGCCCGCGATCGAGGATCTCCTCGATCAGCGGGTTGCCGCGCGAGACCACGTTGCCGACCACGAACAGGTCCGGCTTCAGGTCGATCTGCTTCGGATCCCAGCCTTCGATCAGATGGATGCCCTGCGCCTGAAGTTGGGTGCTCATCGGCGGATAGACGTTGGCGTCGCAACCCGTGACGCGATAACCGGCCTGCCTCGCGATGACCGCGATGCCGCCCATGAATGTGCCGCAGATGCCGAGGATGTGGATGTGCATTCGCCAGTTCGATCAATCACCGAGACACAGGAGCACAACTGTTCTTCGCAGTTCCGTGCGCCTCCGTATCTCTGCGGTGGGTCAATCAGTAAGCACGAAATGCTGCCAGCGCGGCGGCAGCGATTCTATCGCCCCATTCGGGAACGAAGTGGCCGGCTTCACTGACCTCCATCGGCGCCGGGCAGCCGCGGATCGTCCGCTGCAGCTGCCGCATCACCGGCGCCCCGAGCACCGGGTCCTGCATCCCGATCGCCATGAACGCCTCGCCGCTCCACTGGCGCGACCACCAGTCGCGCGCCGCCCGCGAGATTTCCGCGCCGGGTGCGTCGGGGCGGTCGGGCACCAGTTGCGGAAAGCGCCGCACCCCGGCCTTGTAGCGTCCGTCGGGAAACGGTGCATCGTAGGCCGCCCGCTGCGCAGCCGTCAGATGCGGGCAGGCGCGACCGAGCAGCTTGCCCACCTCCATGTCCGGGTGCTCCGCAGCCCACTTGCGCCAGGCGAGAAAGCCCTCCGGCAGGGGAACGTCCCCGGTGCCGAGGGCGGTGTTCATCACCAGCAGGCGCGCGAAGCGCTGCGGCATCTCCATCGGCAGGGTAAGGCCCAGCAAGCCGCCCCAGTCCTGGCACACCAGTGTCACGCGCTGCAGATCCAGACGTTCGATGAACGCGCTGAGCAGGCCGCGGTGAAAATCGAACCCGTAGACCGCATCGTCCGCCGGCTTGTCGCTGCGGCCGAACCCGAAGAGATCGGGTGCGACCACGCGCAACCCTGCACCCACGAACACCGGAATCATGCGTCGATAGAGGTACGCCCAGGTCGGCTCGCCGTGCAGGCACAGAAACACCTCCGCGTGCGCCGGTCCTTCATCGACGTAGTGCAGCCGCAGCCCCTCGTAGCCCGGCAGATCGTCGAGATAGCGCGGCGCAAACGCAAATCCGGGCAGGTCGACGAAACGCTCCTCGGGTGTGCGCAGAATGTCCATTCAGAGAAGCCGCGACTGATCGCCGCGGGCAAAGCCCAGCAGGGGTGGCTCCACCCCCCGGCCCAGAGCGATCGCCTTGAACAGCTCGCCCATTTCCGCGGGCGAGACGAGTTTCTGCACCGCTGCGGCCTGCGGAAGGTAGCGTGCGGCGTCCTCGGCCGGCGTCTCCCTCAGGAGATCGATCAATCCGCAGTTCAGCAGAAACTGCGCCTGGGTGGTGTAGCCCAGCAGCGCCAAGCCTTCCTGCTGCGCCGCTTTGGCGACGGCGGTGAAGTCCAGGTGGGCCGTGATGTCCTGCAGGCCGGGCAGCGCGAAAGGGTCGTCGTGCACCCGGTGCCGGTAATGGCACATCAGCGTTCCCGTGTTGCGCTGCGGATGGTAGTACTCGGCGCGCCCGAATCCGTAGTCGATGAACAGCAATACGCCGCGCTCCAGACGCTGCGCGAGTGTAGCGACCAGTGCGCGGGCGTGCAGGCCGATCTCGCTCACGTAAGGCGGCGCAACCTCGATGGCCTGCGCCGCGCGCAGAAGCTGCGCGTCGGCCGGCCGCTCCCGCCAGACGAACGCGCCGCTTTCCAGCGCCACGCCGCGTTCCAGGATGTCCTGCTCGCGCCAGGCCACCACGTGCACCGGAAGCGCGTCGAGCACTTCGTTGGCCAGCACGACGCCATGGATGCGCCGGGGCAGGACATCGACCCACGACACGCGCTCCAGCAGCCGCGGTGCGTGGCTGGCAAGCAGCGCGCGCTGGCGCTCGCGCAACTCCGGGCTGACTTCCAGGATGCGATAGCGCTGCGGCAGACGCCCGCCGCGCTCCATTTCGAGCAGCGCGCCGGCTGCGAGCCTTCCCGAGCCCGCACCCAGCTCCAGGATCTCCTCCGCGCCCGACGCGACGAGTTGAGCCAGCTGTCGGGCCACGGCGCGCGCGAACAGCGGGGAGATCTCCGGCGCAGTCGCGAAATCGCCGCACTCTCCGAGTTTGGCGGCGCCCGCCGTGTAGTAGCCCAGGCCGGGGGCGTAGAGCGCAAGGTCCATGTAGCGGGCAAAGGAGATCCATCCCCCCGCGGCGTCGATTTCGCAGGCGATGCGGGCCCGCAGCGCCTGGCTTGCCGCGAGCGCGTCCGCCCCGGGCAGGGGCAGTCTGGGACTGACAGTGCTTTGCGCTGCGGGCATGGCAAGAGCGGGAGGCGCTTGGGCTAGAATCGCCATTCTTCCCGCCACCCGCGAACGCCGCAACTTTCCAGCCGCCGATGAACGAGACCCCAGGATACGGCAGGGCCGCTCTGGTGACCGGCGCGGCCAGGCGCATCGGACGCGCGATCGCGCTCGGTCTGGCCGAGGACGGCTGGGACGTCGCGGTTCACTATCACCACTCGCGCGACGAGGCGCAAGCGCTGGTGCGTGCGCTGCGCGCGCAGGGCGCGCATGCGATGGCGATCGACTGCGATCTGGGCGATCCGAAGGCCGTGCTGCAACTGGTGCCCGAATGCGCGCGCCGGCTCGGCCCGCTTTCGCTGCTCGTGAACAATGCCTCGGTGTTCGAATACGACGACGTGGACGCCTTCGACGTCCAGCAGTGGGATCGCCATCAGGCCGTCAACCTGCGCGCGCCCATCGTGCTGGCGCGTGCCTTGGCAAGACAGCTTCCGCCCGACACCGTGGGCTGCGTGATCAACCTGCTCGACCAGAAGGTTTTCAATCTCAATCCCGACTTTCTGTCCTACACGCTCAGCAAAATCGCGCTGGAGGGCGCCACGCGGCTGCTGGCGCTCGCGCTGGCGCCGCGCGTACGCGTGTGCGGCATCGCGCCGGGGATCACGCTGCGCAGCGGACAGCAGACCGACGAGAACTTCCAGCGCGCGCACCGCTTGGCGCCGCTCGGGCGCAGCTCGGAGCCGGCCGACATCGTGCAGGCCGTGCGTTACGCGGTGGCCGCCGGCGCGCTCACGGGAACGACCATTGTCGTGGATGGCGGACAGCACCTGTGGCCGTCGCGGCGCGACGTGCAGTTCGAGGCGAAATAGATGAAGATCGACGTGGCGCAGCCACGCGGGGCTGCGGAAATGGCGGTCGCGCTCAAGCTGAAGCAGGCGCGGCGCATCTTCCTGCGCAATTTCGTCACGCAGATCTCGATGGGCATACACGCCCACGAGAAGGCAGCGCGGCAGCGCGTGATCGTCAATGTCGATCTGTACCTCGATCCGGAAGGCCGCATCGAGCGCGACTCGATCCGCGAGACGGTGGACTACGACTTTCTGCGCGAGGAGATCGAGCGCATCGCCAACAGCGGGCACTTCCATCTCCAGGAGACCTTCTGCGAGCGCATCCTCGCGGTGTGCCTGGAAAAGCCCGGCGTGATCGCCGCCCGCGTGGCGAGCGAGAAGCCCGATGTCTACCCGGATTGCGAGGCCGTCGGCTTCGAGGTCTTTCGGGTAAAGTAAGTACATGTTCGATCCGCAAAGACAGGTCTACGAGGGCAACAAGCTCGCCAAGCGGCTGCGCCGCCTGGTGGGGGAAGCCATTGCCGATTTCGACATGATCCAAGCCGGGGACAAGGTCATGGTGTGCCTGTCCGGAGGCAAGGACAGCTATGCCCTGCTCGACATCCTGCTCTCGCTCAAGGAGCACGCCCCGGTGGACTTCGACATCGTGGCGGTGAATCTGGATCAGAAACACCCCGGATTTCCCGCGCACGTACTGCCCGAATACCTGGGCGCCCGCGGCGTCCCGTTTCGCATCCTCGAGCAGGACACCTACAGCGTCGTCAAGCGCGTGGTCCCCGAGGGCAAGACCCTGTGCGGGCTGTGCTCCCGGCTGCGGCGTGGTGCGCTGTATCGCGCCGCCACCGAGCTGGGCGCCACCAAGATCGCGCTCGGACACCACCGCGATGACATCCTGGAAACCTTTTTCCTCAACCTGTTTCACGGCGGCCGGTTGAAGGCCATGCCGCCCAAACTGGCCTCCGACGACGGACGTCACATCGTGATCCGCCCCCTCGCCTATTGCAGGGAGAAGGACCTTTCGGCCTATGCGGCATTGCGCGAGTTCCCGCTCGTCCCGTGCAACCTGTGCGGGTCGCAGGACAAGCTGCAGCGCCAGGTCGTCAAGGACATGCTGCGCGATTGGGAGCGGCGTTTCCCGGGCAGGCTGGAGACCATGTTCGCCGCGCTCCAGCGGGTCGTGCCTTCCCACCTGCTCGATCCGAGGTGCTTCGACTTCGCGAAGCTCAAGACGCAAGATGAAGCCTACCTGACCGGGGAGCTTGCGCTCGACGAGCAGCGCTACCCGGCCACGCTGATCCGGCTTCCGCTTCCCAAATCCGTCAAGAGCAGTTGACCCCATGAACGTGGCAGAGTTTGCGCCAGTACCGGCATTGCTCGGCGGCGCGCTGATCGGATTGGCCGCCGCCGGCCTGTGGTGGCTGCTGGGCCGTATCGCAGGGGTATCCAATGTCCTGGGCGGCGCCGTGCTGTTGCGCGAGCCACGGGGCGGCTGGCGCTGGGCTTTCCTCGCCGGCTTGCTGGTGTCGGGGGCGGGCGCCGCAGTCGCCCTGCCTTGGGCGGTCCAGTTCCAGCTCGATGCCGGCTACGCCCAACTTGTCCTGGCTGGAGTGCTCGTGGGCTTCGGCACGCAGCTCGGCAGCGGATGCACCAGCGGCCACGGTGTGTGCGGCGTCTCGCGCCTGTCGCCGCGCTCGCTGGTAGCCACCGGCGTGTTCATGGCGACCGGTGTGGCAGCCGTGTATCTGACCCGGCACCTGCTGGCATGAAGCGCGCGCTCGTTGCTTTCGCCTGCGGCCTGCTGTTCGGCATCGGGCTCATCGTTTCGCAGATGAGCAATCCCGCCAGGGTCATCGGCTTCCTCGACGTCGCCGGCCGATGGGATCCATCGCTTGCGTTCGTCATGGCCGGTGCGGTCGCGGTCTTTGCGCTGCTCTACCGGGCGGCGCTGCGACGGCGCGCGCCGCTGCTCGACGAACGCTTTTTCGTGCCCGAAAGCACGCAGATCGACGCAAACCTGGTCTCCGGCGCGGCGATCTTCGGCGTGGGTTGGGGCCTGAGCGGCTTCTGCCCGGGACCGGCCGTGGTCTCCGCCGGCTTCGGCGACCCGCGCGTCTGGGCCTTTCTCGCCGCCGTCATCGCCGGCATGGTGATCTTCCGCTGGGTGCTAGGCCGCAAGCCCGACTGAAGCTTGTTTATCCGCGCGGCATCACCTACACTTCGCCGCTGTCGCGCCCCTCCGGGCGCGATTCTTTTTTGTGCAGTGACAGGAAACCCGTTCATGGACGCCAAGCCCGTCAGGAAGATCGGCCCGTTCTATCCACCGCAGCGCACCCTGATGGGACCTGGTCCCTCGGAGATCCACCCACGCGTCTTTTCCGCGATGGGCCGGCCGACCATCGGCTACCTGGATCCGGTCTTCGTGGAAATGATGGAGGAGCTCAAGGAGCTGCTGCGCTATGCGTTTCGCACCAAGAACGCACTGACCTTCCCGGTGTCCGGACCCGGCTCGGTCGGTATGGAGATGTGCTTCGTCAATCTGGTCGATCCGGGCGACAAGGTCATCGTCTGCCGCAACGGTGTCTTCGGCGCACGCATGATCGAGAACGTGCAGCGGATCGGGGGCGTGCCGATCGTGGTGGACGACCAGTGGGGCAAGCCGGTGGATCCCGGCAAGGTGGCAGACGCGTTCAGGAAGCATCCGGATGCAAGGATCCTGGCGTTCGTGCACGCCGAGACCTCGACGGGGGTGGCCTCGGACGCGAAGACTCTGGCGGCCATCGCCCGCCAGCACGGGGCCTGGACGATCGTGGACGCGGTCACTTCGCTGGGCGGCACGCCGGTGCTGGTGGACGAATGGGGGCTGGACGCGGTGTATTCGGCCAGTCAGAAGTGCCTGTCCTGCACGCCCGGCCTGTCGCCGGTCACCTTCAGCGATCGCGTGGTCGAGCGGGTGAGATCACGCAGCCGCAAGGGGCAGAGCTGGTTCATGGACCTGAACCTGTTACTCGGTTACTGGAGTGCGACCACCCGCACCTACCACCACACGGCGCCGACCAATTCGCTCTACGCGCTGCACGAAGCGCTGCTGATGCTGAAGGAAGAAGGACTGGAAAACGCCTGGGCGAGGCATCAGCGCAATTACCGTGCGCTGAAGGCGGGCCTGGAAACCCTGGGGCTCGCCTACCTCGTCGAAGAGCCGCACCGCCTGCCGCAGATGAACGCGGTCTACGTCAAACCGGGACTGGACGAAAAGGAGGTCCGCCGGCGCCTGCTGCTCGAGTTCAACCTGGAGATCGGCGCCGGCCTGGGCGATCTGGCGGGCAGGATCTGGCGCTTCGGCATCATGGGCTACTCGTGCAAGATGGAAAACGTGATGCTGGCCATCTGCGCGCTGGAGGCGCTGTTCGCCGACATGGGTGCGGCTGTCGAGCCGGGGGCGGCGGAGGCGGCCGCCTACCACGCCTACGCTGCCCATCCGCTGCGTGCATCCGCTGCACGCGCCCTCGCCTGACGATCGAGAGCTGCGAACTACCACGGACACCGAGAACTTGAAAAGTCGATCGAACGTGAAATCCGGATTGCACGATCGATCCGGAGCGCTCGACTCGTGACGACGCAAGAGCTTGCACCACGCAGGACACGCAGCGAGAAGAGGACGAGAAACAACCTTACGGGAGAAGAGCCCGGCAACCATCAATCGCAGCACCCGGCCCCCCGTCCATGACCCGTTCTGCCTCTTTGTCGCTTTAGTTTTTCTTCCGCGTTCTGCGTGGTTCACCCCTGTTTGTCCAGGCCGAGGCGCTGCCAGATGATGCTCGTTGGGCCGGCCTGGTTCAGGGTGTAGAAATGCAGACCCGGGGCGCCGTGACGCAGCAGGCGCTCGCAGAGCTGTGTGACGACGTCCAGCCCGAAAGCCTTGATGGAGTCGCTGTCGTCACCGTAGCCCTCCAGCTTGCGCCGGATCCAGCGCGGGATCTCCGCGCCGCAGGCGTCGGAAAACCGGGCAAGCTGGGCAAAGCGATTGATGGGCATGATGCCGGGGACGATCGGCACGTCGATGCCCATGGCCGCGCACTCGTCCCGGAAGTGGTAGTACGCATCGGGGTTGAAGAAATACTGCGTGATCGCCGAGTCCGCGCCGGCTTCGATCTTGCGCTTGAAGTTGAGCAGATCCTCCTGCGCCGAGCGCGCCTGGGGATGGTATTCGGGGTAGGCCGCCACCTCGATGTGGAAAGTGTCCCCGTACTGGCTGCGGATGAACGCGACCAAGTCCGCGGCGTAACGGAACTCCCCGGCCTGCGCCATGCCCGACGGCAGGTCGCCGCGCAGAGCGACCACGCGGCGGATGCCGTGCGCCTTGTAGCTGTCGAGCATCGCGCGGATGCTCTCGCGCGTCGAAGCGATGCAGGAGATGTGCGGCGCGACCCGATGCCCTTCCCTCTGGATCTCGAGCACGATGGCCTCGGTGCGATCGCGGGTGGACCCGCCCGCGCCGAAGGTCACCGAAAAATAGTCCGGGCGCAGCTCGGCGAGCTGCCTGCGGGTCACCCGCAGCTTGTCCACGCCCTCCGGCGTCTGGGGCGGGAAGAGCTCGAAACTCAGGACCAGCGACGAGGGACGGGTAAGGAGTGACATGCAAACACAGCGTTCTCACTGGCTGACGAGCGCGGAAATTGAGCGCACAGGATCTGGGGTGTTCTCAAGAATGTCGCGGTGGCCGTTCAGCTCCAACGGCTTTTTCTCATCACCCGTCAGTCGCACCCGCTGGTGGGCGCCTCTCAGTAGCGATAGTGCTCCGGCTTGTACGGACCCTCCTTGTTGACGCCGATGTAGCGCGCCTGGGCGTCGGTCAGCTCGGTCAGCTGCGCGCCGAGCTTCTTCAGTTGCAGCCGCGCCACCTTCTCGTCCAGGTGCTTGGGTAGCACGTACACGCCGACCGGATATTCTTCGGGGTGCGTGAAAAGCTCGATCTGCGCGATCACCTGGTTGGAAAACGAGCTGGACATCACGTAGCTCGGATGCCCGGTCGCGCAGCCTAGGTTCACCAGCCGCCCCTCGGCCAGCAGGATGATGCGCTTGCCGTCGGGGAAGATGACATGGTCCACCTGCGGTTTGATGTTCTCCCAGCGGTACTGCTTCAGTGAGGCGACGTCGATCTCGTTATCGAAATGGCCGATGTTGCACACGATGGCCTGGTCCTTCATCTTGCGCATGTGATCATGCGTGATCACGTGGAAGTTGCCGGTCGCCGTGACGAAGATGTCGGCCTTGTCGCAGGCGTAGTCCATCGTCACCACGCGATAACCTTCCATCGCCGCCTGCAACGCGCAGATCGGATCGATCTCGGTGACCCACACCTGGGCGCTTAACGCGCGCAGCGCTTGCGCCGAACCCTTGCCGACGTCGCCGTAGCCGCAGACCACCGCGACCTTGCCGGCGATCATGACGTCGGTGGCGCGTTTGATACCGTCGACCAGCGATTCGCGGCAGCCGTAGAGGTTGTCGAACTTGCTCTTGGTGACCGAGTCGTTGACGTTGATCGCGGGAAACCTGAGCTGGCCTTCCTTTGCCATCTGGTAGAGGCGCTTGACACCGGTCGTGGTTTCTTCCGTGACCCCGCGCACCGCGGCGATGCGGGTCGAATACCACTTCGGGTCCCGGGCGAGCCTCGCCTTGATCGCGGCAAACAGCGCGGTTTCCTCTTCGCTCGAGGGGTGATCGAGCACCGAGACATCCGCTTCGGCGCTCGTGCCCAGATGCAGCAGCAGCGTGGCGTCGCCGCCGTCGTCCAGGATCATGTTGGAATAGCCGCCGTCGGGCCACTCGAAGATGCGGTGGGTGAATTCCCAGTACTCGGCGAGCGATTCGCCCTTGTAGGCGAACACCGGCGTGCCGGCTGCGGCAATCGCCGCCGCGGCGTGATCCTGTGTGGAGAAGATGTTGCACGATGCCCAGCGCACTTGGGCACCCAATGCCTGCAAGGTCTCGATCAGCACTGCGGTCTGGATCGTCATGTGCAGCGAACCGCTGATGCGCGCGCCGCGTAGCGGCCGGCTCGAGGCGTACTCCTCGCGAATCGCCATGAGGCCCGGCATCTCGGTCTCGGCGATGCGGATTTCCTTGCGGCCCCAGTCGGCGAGCGACAGGTCAGCCACGTGACAGTCAAGGGCTTGTTTGGGATTGAGAACAGCGGACATCGACACTCTCCTTGTATTGAAGCGGAGCGCCGAAAAGACAACGGCGCTCCAAACCGTTTCAGGGTTCGTGAGCGCCGTTATTTCCTTTGCTGAGCCTGGCCCGACCACCAAAGGGACTTTACTGTCTCAACCTTATCCCACAGAGGCTACGGTCCCTTTGGTGGTCAGGTCGCAACGCTCCTCAGCGAGGGAAAGTATAGGCCAGTTGGCCTTTCTTGAAAACCCGCGCTACGGCCGCCACACGCCCGCGGCGCGGGGCTCGCAGAGGAGCGCAAAGCGCAGATTGGGGTAAGACCGCGATCGAGTGCTTGCGGCCAAGTGCTTCAACGTAGAGTGGATCCGCTTCTCGAGGGGCGAGATGCCAGTGGGTTGGTCGAGAACCGCGGTGCGGGCAGAGTTCTTCTTTGCAATTCTCCCGCTGCGCCCATGGCGCCCTGCGCGGTGAGGGTTTGTGCGGCCGTCAGGCCGCGCTTGCGCCGTCAGGCGGCCGCGGTCTGCTTCAAGCCGGCGTCGGCCCTGAGCGCCTCGACCTTGTCCAGGTTCTCCCAGGTGAATTCCGGTTCGTCGCGGCCGAAGTGCCCGTAGGCTGCGGTCTTGGAGTAGATCGGGCGCAGCAGGTCGAGCATCTGGATGATGCCGCGCGGGCGCAGGTCGAAATGCTTGGCGACGAGTTGCGCGATCTTCTCGTCGGGAATCGCGCCGGTGCCGAACGTGGTGACCATGACGCTGGTCGGCTTCGCGACCCCGATGGCATACGAGACCTGGATCTCGCACTTCTTCGCGAGCCCTGCGGCGACGATGTTCTTGGCGACGTAGCGCGCGGCGTAGGCGGCCGAGCGGTCGACTTTGGACGGGTCCTTGCCCGAGAACGCGCCGCCGCCGTGATGGGCCGCGCCGCCATAGGTGTCGACGATGATCTTGCGGCCGGTCAGTCCGCAATCGCCGTGCGGGCCGCCGACCACGAAGCGCCCGGTCGGATTGACCAGATAGCGCACGTTGCCCTTGACGAGGTTCCTGGGCAGCACCGGCTTGATGATGCTCTCGACCACGGCTTCCTCGATCTGCTTGTGCTGCATCTCCGGAGCGTGCTGCGTGGAAAGCACCACGGTGTCGATCGCTTCCGGCCGGCCGTTCGCGTAGCGGATGGTGACCTGCGACTTGGCGTCGGGACGCAGCCATGGCAGGCGCCCGTCACGGCGCAGCTCCGACTGGCGCTCCACCAGGCGATGCGCGAGGTGAATGGCCAGCGGCATGTAGGTGGGGGTCTCGTCGCAGGCATAGCCGAACATCAACCCCTGGTCACCCGCGCCCTGGTCCGGATCGAGCCCCCGGCCGTCCACGCCCTGCGCGATGTCGGGCGACTGCTTGTCGTAGGCGACCAGCACGGCGCAGCCCTTGTAGTCGATGCCGTACTCGGTGTTGTCGTAGCCGATGCGCTTGACCGTCTCGCGCGCGATCTGCTGGAAATCGACCATCGCGGTGGTGGTGATCTCGCCTGCCATCACCACCAACCCGGTGTTCACCAGCGTCTCGGCCGCTACTCGGGCGTACTTGTCCTGCGCTAAGATTGCGTCGAGGACGGCATCGGAGATCTGGTCAGCGACCTTGTCCGGGTGCCCTTCGGAAACCGATTCGGAAGTAAAGAGGAACTCGCTCATTCGTTCGCCCACGCATCGCTCGGGAAGACTTGGCAGGATAGCAAACAGCCCGCGTCCAGATAAAGCAAATCATACATGCTGACCGGGTTGTTGCGGCTGCTCGGCCGGCTCCCGCTCTCCTTCCTGCACGCGGCCGGCGCCGCGCTCGGCTGGCTGGTGTATCTCTCGTCACACAACTACGCATCCAGGCTGCGCGAAAACCTCCTGCAGAGCGGTCTCTGGGCCGACGAGCGCGATTACGAACGCCTGCTGCGCGCCAATATCGCGGAGAGCGGCCGTGCCGCCGCCGAAGTCGCGGCGATCTGGTTCCGGCCGCAACAGGAGACGGCTTCCTGGGTGCGCGCCGTTCACGGCTGGGAAGCCGTGGAGCGAGCGCACCGGGATGGGCGCGGGCTGGTGCTGCTCACGCCGCACCTGGGCTGCTTCGAGGTGATCGCGCAGTACCTCGCGCTCAGGTTTCCCCTGACCGTGCTCTATCGCCCACCGCGCTATCGGCTGCTCGAAGCCGCCATGCGCGAGGGGCGCAGCCGGCCGCAGCTGCATGCGGCGAGCACCGATCTGGGCGGAGTGCGCGCGCTGCTCAAGGCGCTCAAGCGCGGGGAGGCGGTCGGCATCCTGCCGGACCAGGTGCCCGGCGCCGGTGAAGGCGAGTGGGCGGAGTTCTTCGGCCGCCCGGCGTACACGATGACGCTCGCGTCGAAACTCGCGCAGCGCACTGGCGCGGCGTCGTTCCTCACCCATGCGAGGCGCCTGCCGCGCGGTGCCGGCTACGAGCTTGCATTCGAGCCCTTGCCCGCGCGACAGCCCGGCGAATCGGCGGCACGCCACCTCAACCGCGCCCTGGAGAATCTGATCCGCCGATATCCGGAACAATACTTGTGGTCCTACAACCGCTACAAGGGGCAAGCGTGAGACGAACGGCGTGAAGGCTGAGGGAGCAGACGAATGCAGTGCTGGAGTATCGGGCGGCGAGCGCACACAGGGGTGTTGTTCCCCGGCTGCTGCATGGGCCCGACTCGCGCCTCGGGCTTGTCGCCTCGCTTCTCGCCCCTTGCTCCTCGCGCCTCGATCCTCATGCTGACCCGCGTCGCACTCGCCGTACTGTGGTTGCTGCACTTCTTGCCGCGGACCTGGCTCGCCCGTCTCGGCCAGGCAATCGGTCTGGCCCTGATGGCCTTCGGTGCCGAGCGGCGCAACGTGGTGCGCAGCAATCTGCGGCTATGCTTTCCCGAACTGGACGGGCGAAAGCGCGCGCGCCTCGCACGGCGGCATTTCATGGCGGCCGGCCGCGCGCTCGCGGAAACGACGATCGCCTGGTGGTCTCCGGCCGCACACGTGCAGGCGCTGGCGCGCATCGAAGGCCACGAGCATCTGCGCCAGGCGCTGGAGCGCGGGCCGACCATCGTGCTCGCGCCGCACTTCGTCGGCGTGGACATCCTGGCGATCCGGCTCTCCCTCGAGCACGACGCCATCTCGATGTACAGCCGCCAGAAGGATCCGCTGTTCGACCGCTTTCTCGTCTCCAGGCGCACCCGGTTCCGGCCGATCCGGCTCGCTTCCCGCCAGGATGGCATCAAGCCGGTGGTACGTGCGCTGCGCGCGGGGTTGCCCTTTTTCTTTTTGCCGGACATGGACTTCGGCCCGCGTGACGCCGTTTTCGTGCCCTTCTTCGGCGTGCCCGCGGCCACGGTGGACGCCCTGCCCCGGCTCGCCGCCTTGACCGGCGCACGGGTAGTGCCCGTCGTCGTGACCCAAGGGGCGCCGGACGAGGGCTATGCCATCCGGTTCTTCCCGGCCTGGACCGGCTACCCGGGGGGCGATCCGCTGCAGGACTCGCGCCGCATGAACCAGTTCATCGAGGAGCATGTCCGCGCCTGCCCCGAGCAGTACTATTGGCTGCACAAGCGGTTCAAGACCCGTCCGCCGGGCGAGGAGAGGTTCTACTGATGTTTCAGAATCCCGACATCGGAGAGATCTGCGCCATGCTCCGCGAAGTGAAGACGATCGCCATCGTCGGGCTCTCCCCGCTTGCCACCCGTCCAAGCTACCGCATCGCGCGTGCGCTCCAAGGGGCGGGTTACAGAATCATTCCGATCCGCCCGCTGGTGCCCAAGGTGCTCGGAGAGCAGGCCTACTCCAGGTTGCAGGACCTGCCCGAGCCGGTCGATCTCGTCAACGTCTTTCGCGCTTCCCGGTTCGTCGACGGCATCGTCGACGATTGCATTCATCTGGGCATCAAGCGCCTCTGGATCCAGGAAGGCATCGTCAACGAACCCGCGGCGGAACGCGCGCGCGACGCCGGCCTGCGCGTGGTCATGGACCGCTGCATCTGGCGCGACTACAACGGAATCTGCAGATCGCTGTCCGGCGACGAAGACCCATGAGCCGCGCGACAGCAGGGTGCCTGTGCCCGGTGTCGGGGCACGAGCTGCCCGCGATCGGCGCGTTGGCTCGCGAGATCTGGTACCAGTACTATCCCGGCATCGTCACCGTCGCGCAGATCGACTACATGCTCGACCGGCGCTGCCGCCCCAGCGTCATTCACAGCCAGCTCGCCGCCGGCCAGGCCTGATGGATCAAGATTCACGTGCCGGAGGCGCTTGTCGGGTTCGCGGCCTGCGAGCCGGGTGCGCGCCCGGGTCGATCAAGCTCGACAAGCTCCATGTCCACCCGCGCCATCGCGGAAAGGGTTATGGCTCGGCCCTCATCCGCCACGTCGAACAGGCGGCCCGGGCCCGGCGTTGCGGCGAAATCTACCTGCAGGTCAACAAGTACAGCAGCGGCGCGATCAACGGCTATTTGCGTAACGGTTTCGCGATCAGCCGGGCGGTGAAGGTCGACATCGGCGGCGGGTTCTTCATGGACGACTACGTGATGGAAAAGGCCCTGACGGGCGAGCAATGACGGGGGAAGCGTAACGAGTGCGCCTGAAGTTCACCAAGATGGAAGGTGCCGGCAACGACTTCATGGTCGTCGACGCCACCGCCCAGCCGTTCAGGCTCGAACCGGTCCAGATCGCGATGCTGGCCGACCGGCACTTCGGCGTGGGTTTTGACCAACTGCTGGTGGTCGAGCCGCCGCGCACGGCCGGCACGGATTTCTACTACCGCATCTTCAACGCCGACGGCGGAGAAGTCGCGCAATGCGGCAACGGCGCGCGCTGTTTGGTGCGTTACGTGCACGACAAGGGCCTGGCCTCCAAGCGCGCCATTCGGGTCGAGACGGCTTCCGGCATCATCGAGCCACGGCTGGAAGCGGACGGACAGGTCACGGTCGACATGGGCGTGCCGCAGTTCGACCCAGCGCGCATCCCCTTCGTGGCAGCGGCGCGCTCGCTCACCTACCGTCTGCAACTCGACGGCCGCGAAGTGGAGATCGCGGCCCTGTCGATGGGCAATCCGCACGCGGTGCAGGTCGTGCCCGACGTCGCGGCCGCGCCGGTCGCAACCGAAGGCCCCAAGATCGAGCATCATCCGCGCTTTCCTCAGCGCGTGAACGCCGGCTACATGCAGGTGGTGGACCGCAGGCACATCGAGCTGCGAGTATGGGAGCGCGGCGCGGGCGAGACGCTCGCCTGCGGGACGGGGGCCTGCGCGGCGGCCGTGAGCGGAATCGCGCGCGGCCTGCTGGACTCGCCAGTCGAGGTGCACATGCGCGGGGGCATGCTCAGGGTCGCCTGGGCGGGGGAGGGCGAGCCGGTGTTCATGACCGGACCGGCGCGCCGCGTGTTCGAAGGTGAAATCGAGGTTGGGACCGAAAGATGACAGGGGACGACATCGCGCAGTATCTGAGAGAGCATCCGGAGTTCTTCGACGAGCATGCCGAACTGCTGGCCACGATCGAAGTGCGCCATCCGCACGACGATCGCGCCATTCCGCTCGCCGAGCGCCAGCTCGTGCAGTTGCGCGAGCGCAACCGGGTGCTCGAGGCCAAACTGCGCGAGCTGGTCGCCTTCGGCGAGGAAAACGACCGCATCGGTTCGCGCTTGCACCACGCCACGACTGCCTTCATCCGGGCATCGAACCTCGACGAGTTGCTGCAACGGGTGTACTTTCACCTGCGGGAGGACTTCGCGATCCCGCACGTCGCGCTGCGGCTCTGGGGCGGCATCCCGGGCGATCGGCCGGAGTTCTCCGCGGTCAGCGACGAAGTCAAGGCGTTTGCGGAAAGCCTGGTGCGTCCCTACTGCTCCCACAAGCCGATGTTCGAATCGGCGGGTTGGTTCGGCGAGTCGGCTGCCGCGCTGCGCTCTTTCGCCTACGTCTCGCTGCGGGAAGACGGCAGCTTCGGGTTGCTGGCGCTGGCAGCCGAAGACCCGCAGCGCTTTTATCCGGAGATGGGAACGTTGTATCTGCAGCGTCTTGGCGAGATCGTCGCCGCGGCGGTATCGCGCTACGCATGAACGCACCGCGCATACCGGACGAGCCCGGTGCTCGAGCGGCCGACCGGCGGCTGAGCGGATTTCTGGCGTACCTGGAGAAGGAGCGACGGCTTTCGGCCCACACCGTCAAGAACTACGCGCGCGACGTTCAGCGACTGCTCGAGCTGGCGGAACACACCCCGCTGGAGGACATCCGCACGCATCACGTCCGGCGCTTCGTCGCCAGGTTGCACGCGCAGGGACTGCACGGCCGTTCGCTCGCGCGCCTGCTGTCCGCCTGGCGCGCTTTCTTCCGCTACCTGGCACGCGACCATGGTTTCCGGCTCAATCCCTGCGGCGGGGTACGTGCGCCCAGGGCCGAGAAGCGTTTGCCGGCGGCGCTCTCGCCGGAGGAGGCGGCGCGGCTGGTCGAACTGCCGGAGCGCGGACCGCTGTCGGTGCGTGACCGCGCCATTCTGGAGCTGTTCTATTCGTCCGGCCTGCGCCTGTCGGAGCTGACGTCGCTGTGCCTCGGCGACGTGGATTTCGCGCAGGCCACCGTTCGCGTGCTCGGCAAGGGCGGCAAGACCCGCATCGTGCCGGTGGGCCGCTTTGCGCTTGAAGCGCTGAAGAACTGGCTGGCGGCGCGAGTCACCCTGGCGGTGCCGGAGGAGCAGGCCTTGTTCGTCAACCAGCGCGGCAAGCGCCTCGGGGCACGGGGCGTCGAGGAGCGCGTGCGCGCGTGGGCGATCAAACAGGGACTCTCGAGCGGCGTGCATCCCCACATGCTGCGCCATTCCTTCGCCTCGCACATCCTGCAATCCAGCGGCGATCTGCGCGCGGTGCAGGAGATGCTCGGCCACGCCAGCATTTCGACCACCCAGGTCTACACCCATCTGGATTGGCAGCATCTGGCCAGGGTATATGACGTTGCGCATCCTCGCGCGAAGCGCAAGTCATCGAAGGTCTGATTGACCACGCAGAGATAACCCGAATCGAAGTGAACTGGCAGCGAATGGCGATATGGCCGAAAAGCAAGGATGGCAGGGCAGGTTCTACGAGGACTTCGAGGTGGGCGACGTCTACCGTCACCCGCTGGGGCGCACCGTCACGCAGGTCGACAACATCTGGTTCACGCTGCTCACCCAGAATACCGCGCCGATTCACTTCGACGCGCACTATGCCGCGCAAACCGAATTCAAGCGCCCGCTGGTCGATTCGACGTTTACCGTCGCACTGGTCACCGGCCAGAGCGTGACCGATATTTCGCAGAACGTGTTCGCCAACCTCGGTTGGGACGAGATCCGGTTGCCCAACCCGGTGTTCGAGGGCGATACGATCTATTCCCAGTCCGAGGTGCTGGAAAAGCGCGAATCGAAATCGCGATCCAATGTCGGAATCGTCACGGTGCGCACCACCGGCTACAACCAGGATGGCACGGTGGTGATCACCTTCAAGCGCACGTTCATGGTCTATAAGCGCGGCCAGGCGCCCCGGATGCCGCAACCGAAGATTCAGCCATGAGAACCCCCCGCCTGCAGAAGAGCGTCTCCGTTCTGCTGCGCAACGTCCAGATCCGCCAGCCGCGGCGTTTCCGAATGCCGGAGAAGGGCGAGGTAATCCAGAACCGCGAACGCCGCTACTACATCGGCGAGCGCCTCGGCCAGGGGGGCTTCGGCGTGGTCTACGAGTGCGCCGACGACTGGGGCAACGCCCTGGTTGCGAAGGTGCTGCTGCCGCACGAGCGGCGCTACTCCGAAGTGCGCGAAAGCTGGCTGGAAGAGACGGCGAAGCTGCTGGAACTGCGCCATCCCAACATCACCTACGTGCACGACGCGTTCGAGTACCAGGACACGTTCTACCTGATCATCGAACGCTGCACCTTCCCGCTGCTCAAGGTCATCACCAGCATCGGCATGGAGGCCGACCGCTGGATTCCCTATCTCGCGCGCGACGTGTTGCAGGCGCTCGACTACATCCACTCCCAGGGCTACGTCCACAAGGACCTGCATCCGGGAAACATCTTCGTCACCGAGTTGCGCCAGCCTTCCAGCCTCTTCAAGCTCAAGCAGGTGGTGTGGTCCTTCAAGGTCGGCGACCTGGGCCTGACCCGATTGGAGTCCGATATCCGCGTTTTCCAGACCCTGCTCGCCGACTGGATGCTGCCCCCCGAGGCCATCGATCCTGACAAATTCGGGGCCGTGGGACGCCACGTCGACATCTACCAGACCGGCCTGCTGCTGCTCGCCATGATGCTCAAGGAGATCCCCTTCTTCACCAAGGAAGAGATCGTCGGCGGTATCCCGCAAGCGCTGGCGCAGAACCACGACTCGAAATTCGCGCCGGTGGTTGCCAAAGCCTTGCGCCGGCACGTGGAGTGGCGCATTCAGACCGCGCTGGAGTTCTGGCGTGAACTGTCTGCCGTGATGCAGGCGGCGTAGCGCCCGTCCTGCGCGCGTGCGCTTTGGCCTTGCGCCCGATGACGATGAACCCGATCAAATCGCTCTTCTGGTCCTTGCTGTTTGCAGGCACTGCGGTTGCACAGGGCACGCCCGATCCGCAACACGCGTTGGCGGGCCGGGCACTCGTCGATGCGCTGCGCGCAGGCGGCCATGTCATCTATTTCCGTCATGCCGATACCGGTCCCGCCTACGGCGAGCAGGGCGTCGATCTGGCGCGCTGCGAAACCCAGCGCAACCTGAACGACAACGGCCGGGAACAGGCGCGCCTGATCGGCGCGGCGTTCAGACAACTGAGGATTCCGGTCGGGCAGGTGCGCTCGAGCGAGTTCTGCCGCTGCAAGGAAACCGCGCAGATCGCTTTCGGAGGCTTCGAGATCGACCCGATGCTCACCGGCGCGAGCCGCTCGGCGGAGGCCGTGCCGAGACGGCAGCAAGGGGTCGCGGCGCTTGGCAAGATGCTCGCCACGTCGCCGGCGCCCGGCAGGAACACGGTGCTGATTTCGCACGGATTCAATCTCTGGGACACCGAAGGCTTCCATCTCGGCACCCAGGGCGAGGCTGCGATCTATCGTCCCGACGGCAAAGGCGGTTACGTGCTGGTGGCGCGCCTTCTGCCGCGGCAATGGAGCGAACTGGCGCAAGCGCCGGCGCGTTGATCCGTCGCGGGGGCGCGAATCCCTGTGGTGACGATTTATCGCCCTGCCTCGCGGGGACGAATCAACGCGGCGGCCAGAGCGGCGGCGATGAAGATCAGGAACCAGACGAGCGCCCATTCGGCGATCGACAGACCTGCAAAGCGCCACAGCACTTTCGAGCAGTCGCCGGTGCCGCGGAAGATCATCGGCAGCACCTCGGCGAGCGGGAGCGACTCCATCATGTAGCCGAGATCCGCGCCGCAATCGAAGATCCTCGGCGGATTGCGCTCCAGCCATGCGTGCCGCGCGGCCACGCCCGCGCCGCTGCCGGCGCTGAGCAGGATGGCCAGGCTGTAGATCCAGCTCCCGGTGCGCCGCGGAGCGTGAATCGCGGCGGCGAGCGCGATCGCGCCGGTCAGGATGAAAGCGTAGCGCTGCAGGATGCACATGGGGCAGGGCTCCAGGCCCTGCGCATGCTGCAGGTACAGCGCGAATGCAATCAGGCCGGTGCAGACGGCGAAGATGCCGAGGAAGATCAGGCGCGGCTGCGGCATCAGATCCTTGCCAGTGCCTGATCCAGGTCGGCGGTAAGGTCGGCCACATCCTCGATCCCGACCGAGACCCGAACCAGGTTGTCGGTGATGCCAAGCTGGGCGCGCCGCTCGGGCGGAAGCGAGCCGTGGCTCATCGTGACCGGATGCCCGATCAGGCTTTCCACGCCGCCGAGTGACTCGGCCAGCGTGAAGACGCGGCAGGCTTCCAGCGCCCGGCGCACGCCCGCCATGTCCGTCTTGAGATAGACGCCGATCATCGCGCCGAAGCCGTTCATCTGCTTGGCCGCGAGCAGGTGCTGAGGGTGGGTGGCGAGCCCCGGATAGATGACGCGCTCGACCTTCGGGTGCGATTGCAGCCAGCTCGCCAGATGCATCGCGTTGCCGTTGTGCTGCTTCATGCGCAACGGCAGCGTCTTCACGCCGCGCAGCGCCAGGAAACTCGAGAACGGATCGAGAATCGAGCCGATCGCGTTCTGCATGAACTCCAGTTTCTCCGCGAGATCTTCGCGGCCCTGCCGCACGACGACGATGCCGCCGACCATGTCGGAATGGCCGTTGATGTACTTGGTCACCGAGTGCACGACGAGATCGCAGCCCAGCTCCAGCGGCCGCTGCACGTAGGGCGAACAGAAGGTGTTGTCGACCACGGTAATGATGCCGCGCTGCTGGCCCAGCTTGCCCACCTGTGCGAGGTCGGTCACCTTGAGCAACGGGTTGGTCGGACTCTCCACCCAGATGAGGCGCGTTTTCTTCTCCAGCGCTTTTTCGATCGCGCTGGCAACGTTGGGATCGGCGTAGGACACGCGCAACCCCATCGAGCGCTTGCGCACCCGTTCGAACAGACGCCACGAACCGCCGTACATGTCGTCCACCGCCACGATGTGGCTCCCGGCCTCCAGCAGTTCCAGCACGGTCGCGCTCGCCGCCAAACCGGAAGCAAAGGCGAAGGCACGGCCACCGCCTTCCAGGTCGGCGATGCAGCGCTCGAAAGCGTGCCGGGTCGGGTTCTGGGTGCGCGCGTACTCGTAGCCGGTGTGCACGCCCGGGGAGCGCTGTCTGAACGTGGAGGTCGCGAAAATCGGCGTCATCACCGCGCCGGTGGCCGGATCGGGTTCCTGCCCGGCGTGGATGGCGCGGGTCGCGAACCCCGGCTTCTGGTTTTCGTCAGCCATGGCCGAATCTTACCTTGATCCTGACGCTCACCACCAAGGCGCCGCACCAAGAGAACCGATCATTCATTCGCTTTTCACCGTGTCGTGCCTCGGTGCCCTGGCGGCTTAATCGCCTTCCGTGCCTTTACCGGTAAGCGTGGCGTCTCAGCGCACTTTGTTGCGCAGGTAATTGAGTACGTCGATGCGCGTGATCAGTCCGTAGAATCGGCCCTCGTGAACGACCACCGCGACGTGGCCCTTGTCGAAGGTGGCGGTGAGCGCGGCAAGCGGAGCACTCACGTCCACCGTCTCCACACGGCGCGACATCGCGGAACTCACGGGCTCGCGGAACCGGTCCGGATCGTCCTGCACTGCGGTCAGCAGGTCCCACTCGTCGATGATGCCCGCCACCCGTCCTTCCTCGTCGAGCACCGGAAGCTGGGAGACGTCGTAGAGCTTCATGCGCGCATAGGCGGTCATGAGCTTGTCCTCCGGCGCGATCGTCACGACGCCGCGCTCTTCGTGCCGCCGCGAGATCAGATCGCGCAGGTCGCCGTAGCGTTCGCGCCGCACGAACCCCTGGTCCATCATCCAGTAGTCGTTGAAGACCTTCGACAGGTACTTGTTGCCGCTGTCGCAGACGAAAGTCACGACCCGCTTGGCCTGTTTCTGCTCCCGGCAGTAGCGCAGCGCCGCGGCGACCAGGGTGCCGGAAGACGAACCGGCGAGCACGCCCTCTTTCACCAATAGTTCGCGCGCCGTGTTGCACGACTCCTCGTCGCTGATCGAATAGGCGTGCTTGACCCGCGACAGGTCTGCGATGGGCGGGATGAAGTCCTCGCCGATGCCCTCCACCACCCAGCTGCCGGCCTGCCCGTACTTCCCGGTTCGCACGTAGTCGGCCAGCACCGAGCCCTCCGGATCGGCCAGCACCATTTCGGTTCTCGGCGAAACCTTCGCGAAGTAGCGCGTCAGCCCGGTGATGGTTCCGCCGGAACCCACGCCGCATACGATGGCGTCGACCTGGTGCTCCATCTGCCGCCAGATTTCCGGCCCGGTGGTCGTCTCGTGCGCCTGCGGATTCGCGGGATTGCCGAACTGGTTGACATAGAGTGCACCAGTCTCGCGCGCGATGCGTTCCGCCATGTCCTGATAGTAGTCCGGGTGACCCTTGCCCACGTCCGAGCGCGTGAGGATCACCTCGGCGCCCATCGCCTTGAGGTGGAAGATCTTCTCCCGGCTCATCTTGTCTGGCACCACGAGGATCAGGCGATAGCCTTTCTGCGAGGCGACCAACGCCAGCCCCAGGCCGGTATTGCCCGCGGTGGCTTCCACCAGCGTGCCGCCAGGCTTGAGCCTTCCATCGCGCTCGGCGGCGCTGATCATCGACAGACCGATGCGGTCCTTGATCGAGCCGCCCGGATTGTGGCTCTCCAGTTTCAGGTACAGGCGGCAGGCGCCGGTGTCAAGGCGCCGGCATTCCAGCAGCGGTGTGTTGCCGATCAGATCGAGCACGCTGCCGGTCACCATGGAATTCTCCGCATCGCGCCGCAGCACTACGATAGTTCTCCGAGGCGGGCTCAGCAGGCCAGGGCCACTTCGCCGCGATCGATCGTATAGACCTGATCGAGTATCTCGCCCGAATGCGACAGATCCGACTCGGCCAGGATCATCGATAACCCCTTTTGCTTGAGGCCGGAGATGACTTCGGCGAGTCGCCGCGCCAGCACCGGCGCCACGCCCTCGAAGGGTTCGTCCAGCAGCAGTAGTCTGGACCCGCACATCAGCGCGCGCGCCAGCGCGACCAGTTTTTGCTGCCCGCCAGAGAGCAGCAGCGCCTTGCGCTGCGCGAACTGTTCGACCTCGGGGATCATTCGATAGATCTCCAGCAGCCGCGTATCGGGATCGTCGATCCGGGACGACCATGCCGGAATGAGGATGTTGTCCTCGACGCTCAGATCGGGCACCAGCCTGCGGTCCTCCGGCATGTAGCCGATGCCGCTGCGCGCGCGGATGTGGGTCGGGATCCGTTCCAGCGGCCTGCCGTCGTACTCGATGCTGCCCGAGCGCGGTGCGAGCAACCCCATCACCGAGCGGATCAGCGTGGTCTTGCCGGCGCCATTGCGCCCGATCAGCCCGACGAAGCGGCCGGTGGGCACCTCGAGGCTGACGTCGCGCAGGACTCCAACCGACTCGATCGCGACATCGAGATGGCTAATGCGCAGCACGGCCGGCTCCGATGTGCAGGCGTTCGCCGATCACGTACTTGCGCACTTCCGAATCCTCCAGGACCACGGCGGGCTCGCCATCGGCGATGATGCGCCCTTCGTAGAAGGCGAGCACCCGGTGCGTGTAGCGCTTGACGATCTCCATGTCGTGCTCGACGAACAGCACCGTGACGCCCTGCGCGCGCACGGCTTCCATCACCATGTCCATCAGCTCGAATTTCTCGTCGGCCGAAACGCCCGAGGTGGGTTCGTCGAGCAGCAGCATCCTCGGCTTGACCACCATTGCCATCGCAATGTCGAGGAGCTTGCGCACGCCTTCCGGAAGCTGCCCCGCCAGCTTGTCGCGATAGGCGCCGAGCCGGAAGCGCTGCAGGCTCGCTTCGACAGCTTCCTCCGGCGTGCCGGCATGCGCGGCGGCCTCCGTCCACTGACTGCCGGCCGAGGCGACGATGCCCACGCCGATCAGCAGATTGTCGTGCACCGACAGCGAATCGAACAGCTGCGGGATCTGGAAGGAGCGGCATACCCCCAGCCGGGTGATGCGCCGGGGGGTGAGCGCGGTGATGTCCCGGCCCTCGAACAAGATCTGGCCGCTGCTCGGCTTGAGGTAACCGGTGACCATGTTGAGGAAGGTCGTCTTGCCGGCGCCGTTGCTGCCGATCAGCCCCACCACCGTATCGCGCTCGATCGACACATTGATGTCGGCTGCGGCGGTCACGGCGCCGAAACTCTTGTTCAGACCCTTGGCCTCGAGCAGCTGCGCCATGTCAGGTCCTGCGCAAGGTTCCGAACAGGGACCACAGCCCCCCGGGCAGGAACATGATCACGAGCAGCATCGTGATGCCGAGCGCCATCTGCCAGGTGTTGGGAGAGTACTCGTAGGCGAAGCTGCGGATGGTCTCGAAGATCGCCGCGCCGATGAACGGCGCCGCCACGCTGCCGGTCCCGGAAAGGATGGCGACGAACACGAATTCGCCGGAAGTGGTCCAGTAGGCCATCTCCGGGTCGATGTGGCCCACGCTGACACCGGCCAGCGCGCCGCCCAGTCCGGCGAGGACCGCGGAGGCGACGTAGTTGACGTGGATGGTGTTGGCCACGGACGCCCCCATGTACTCCACGCGCAGCTCGTTGTCGCGGATGGCCTCCGCGAGGCGTCCGCGGTGCGAGCGCAGGTAAAGCTGCATCAGCACCGCCGCGACGAGCGCGCAGGTCACCGTGAGCGCGAAGATCACGTAGCGCTCGTACGGCGCGCCGGCGATGGTGACACCGAGAAAAGTCCGGGCCGAGACGTTGAAGCCGTCGGAGCTGCCCAGCGCGGAGGTCTTGACCAGCAGGCCGTACAGGATCATCGAAAAGGCGAGCGACAGCATGGCGAAAAAGATGTCGCGATACTTGCGCAGCAGCAGGGCGAGAACCGCGGAGGTGACCGCGGTCACCAGCACCGCGGCACCCAGCATGTAGCTGATCTCGCTCACGCCGAAGAACGGTTCCAGGGTGCCCGCTGCGTAGGCGCCCAGGCAGTAGTACAGCCCGTGCCCGAACGACACCAGCCCTGTGCGCATGAGCAGCATCATGCCCAGCACGACGATGCCGTAGCACAAGGAGACGGTGGTCAGGAACATCGCCCAGCGCGGCAGGAAAGGCCCGGTCAGCAGCAGCATCACCGCCACCGCCAGCAGCGCGCTCAGCGTGCGGTCGCGCTTCAAATCTTGCGCGCCTCCTGCGCGCTGAACAGGCCTTTGGGACGCGCGATCAGCACGACGGCCATCACCAGGTAGATGCTGAACAGATCCAGTTCGGGCCGGTAGTGCACGGCCGCCGAGCGCACCAGTCCGACCAGCAGCGCGGCCAGCGCCGCGCCGGGCAGGCTGCCCAGCCCGCCGATCACGACCACGGCGAAGGCGAGCACGATGGTTTCGGCGCCAATCCCGGGCTGCACCGAGATCATCGGCGCCGTCAGCGCTCCGCCCAGCGCGCCGAGCACGGCACCGGCGGTGAAGGTGATGAAGTACACCAGGGTCACGTTGATGCCCTGCGCCGCCGCCATCTCGCGGTCGTGGATCACCGCGATCAGCATCTTGCCGTGGCGGGTCCGGTTCAGAAACCAGGCGAGTGCCACTCCCACCGCTATGGCCACGAAGAGCAGCACCAGGTTGTAGACCGGATAGGTGAGATTGCCGACATCGAAGCTGCCGAGCAGCCCGTAGGGCTGATAGAGAAGGTACGGATCCACGCCCCAGACGAGCTTGATGAAGTCTTCCAGGATCAGGAACACGGCGTACGTCACGAGCACCAGCACGATCTCGTGCTTGCCGTACATGAAACGCAGCAGCCCGCGCTCGATCAGGGGGCCAGCGGTCAGGCCCACCAGCAGCGCCGCGGCAAGCATCATCGCGTAGGAGCCCGCGGGCACGTACCCCTGGTTGAGCCAGGAGCCGGCCAGCGAAGCCGCGCTGTAGGCGCCGAGCGCGTACAGACTGCCGTGCGCGATGTTCAGGATCTTCATCACGCCGTAGATCAGGGTGAGCCCCACGGCGATGATGAACAGCCACGAGGAGTAGTTCAGCCCGTCGATGAGAACAGCGAGCAGCTGGTTCATGAAGACGTGAACCCGATCACCACTTGCCGGGCTTCATGCCGCTCTTGATCCAGTCGATGCTCTTAACGCCCTCAGGCGGCTGCACGCGCTCCAGTGGGTAATACTTGATGTTCTCGATCGCGATTCGTCCCCCGAGGCTGCGCGTGGTGCCGTACGCGGTGCCGGTGACGGCCTGGTGGCCCTTGCCCAGCTTCATCGTCACTTTGCCGGCAGGAGACTCGAAGGTCAGGTACTCAAAGGCCTTGATGACTTCCTCGTCCGAAGGGCGCCCGTAGGCCTTTTCCATCTGCTCCTTCACGTCCTTCGCGGCGCCCATCGGGACCGCGGCCTGGATGGCCGTCATGCGCGCTTTCTCATAGGCGGCCTTCAGCCCGAGGAAGGCCAGCGCCGCGCTGTAGGCGGGATAGTTCGGTTCCACCCCGGCGCGCTCCCGGTAGATCGCGCGCAACCAGTCGTTCAACGCGCTCTTCGGCGCGAACACGCCGTTCGGCCCGCGCGCTCCTACGATGGTGCCGTCGGGAATGTTGCCCGCCAGCCGGTGCAGATAGGGTTCGCCCGCCACCAGCAGCAGCTGGCTGCGGGCGAACAGGCCGCGCGGCATCGCCTGCAGCATGAAGGCCTCGAGATCACCGCCCCACAGGCTGGAATGGATGACTTCGGAATTGCTCTGCAGCAGAGCGGTGATTTCGGGCCCGTACTGTCCGGCCCCGAACTTCGGCATCTGCGAGGTCGTGATCACCGCGTCCGGCTTGAGCACGCCCATCACCGCGGTGAAATCCGCCCACGAATCCTGGCCCCAGGCGTAGTTCTGGTTGATGCCGCCATAGCTTTTCACGTTCGGACGCATCTCCAGCAGGTACAAGGCGCCGGCCACGGCATCCATGGTGGCGTGCGAGCGGGTGCGAAACACATATTTGTAGCTCGCTTCCTCGAACACGCGCGGCGTGCCGCAATCGAACAGCACGGTGATCTTCTTCAGCTCCTCGGCCACCGGCGCGACCGCCAGGCAGTCCCCGCTCGAGATGTAGCCGATCACGAAGTCCACGTTCTGGCGCTCGACCAGGTTGCGCAGTTCGGTGACCTGCTTGGTGGCGCCGCCGGCTTCGTCGACGATCACGAGTTCGAGCGGCGCGCCGCCGAAGCCCTCGACGTTGTAAGGCGCGGGCGCCTTGCCGGCGTTGAGCGAATCCACGATGGCTTCGGCAGCGATCTTCGCCGGCACGCCGAAGGGTCCGGCTGCCGGGCCGGACAGGAAGGTCACCAGGCCGATGCGAATGGGCTTGCCCTGCGCATGCGCCGCGACCGCGAACAGAAAAGCCGCCACACAGCTCAACGCGAGCGCGAGAATGCGCAGCCTATGATCGGACTTCATGTTCTTTCTCCTTTCGCGCGTGTTTCCTGGGAGCGCTCCAAAAAATAATCCAGCGCGCTTCGCACCGCGCGCTGGATGGGCTTGGATGGTCGGGAATTTTACAGTCATTCCCGCGTTCATCAACCGACCCCGCGCGCCCAGGCGCAACCTCAAGCCTGTGCCAGCAGCCAATCGATCCCGGCCCGACACTGGTCGAGATAAGCCGGTCCGAACAGGTTCAGATGATTGAGCAGGTGATACAGATTGTAGAGCCTTCGGCGCAGCTCATATCCCGCGTCGAGCGGCCAAGCCTCCCGGTAGGCCGAGTAGAACGGCGCGGCGAAACCCCCGAAGAGCTCGGTCATCGCGAGATCCGCTTCGCGATCGCCGTAGTACACCGCCGGATCGAACACGACGGGCTCTCCCGCCGGCGTGAAAGCGACGTTGCCGGACCACAGATCCCCGTGCAGCAGGGAGGGCTGTGGACGATGACCGCCGAAGAACGCGGGCAGCGATTCCAGAAGCCGCGCGCCGCGCTCGGCGAGCGCGGAGGCGTAACCGTTGCGGGCGGCGAGCCCGAGCTGATGCCCGAGCCGTTGCTCGCGCAGGAATTCGACCCAGTCGGTGTTCCAGCGGTTGGGCTGCGGTGTCGAACCGATGGTGTTGTCGCGCCGCCAGCCAAATCGCTCTCCGAGTCGCCGGTGCTGGGCGGCGAGTAGGGTGCCCAGGCGCCGCCAGTCGGCGGCGTCACGGTGCCGGGCGAACTCGATGTACTCGACTACCAGCCAACTGCTTAGCCCGTCGCTGCCCACGCACACCGGCTGGGGAACGCGCACCGCGCCGGCACGCGCCAGTGCGTGCAAGCCGTCCAGCTCGGCCTCGAACATCTCGCGCCGGTCGGACGCATTGATCTTGACGAAGAAACGCCCCTGCGTCCCACTCAGTATCCACGCCTCGTTGATGCACCCGCCACCCGCGCGCTGTGCGCGCGTCAGCGCGAAGGACACGCCGAGGATGCGTGAGATCTGCTCCGCGATGGATGAGAACTGTCCGGCGCGCTCGGCAGATGGCATCGGCGGAAAGCAGCTCCCGTCGGCCCTCGGGGTCCGCGCCCGTCAGCTTGGAGCGTTCTTGAGCGCCTGGCGCGCGCGCGCGATCGCCTGCCTGACCTGGCGCGGGGCCGTGCCGCCCACGTGGTCGCGCGCAGCGATCGACCCTTCGAGAGTGAGCGTTTGCAGGGCATCGGGTCCGATCAGCACGCAGAAGCGCTGCAGCTCCTGCAGCGAAAGCTGCGCGAGGTCCAGGCCCTTGTCCGCCGCGTAGCGCACCGCGCGCGCCACTGCTTCGTGCGCCTCGCGGAACGGCACGCCCTTTTTTGCCAGGTAGTCGGCCAGGTCGGTCGCAGTAGCGAACCCGCGCGCCGCCCCGGCGCGCATGGCCTGCTTGTCGACCTCGATGCCGCGCATCATGTCGGCATAGACCGCGAGCGTGGACAGCAGCGTGTCGACGGTATCGAACAGCGGCTCCTTGTCCTCCTGGTTGTCCTTGTTGTAGGCGAGCGGCTGGCCCTTCATCAGCGTGAGCAGCGCCACCACGTGCCCGTTGATGCGTCCGGTCTTGCCGCGCACCAGTTCGGCAACGTCGGGATTCTTTTTCTGCGGCATGATCGAGGAACCGGTGCAGAAGCGGTCGGCGAGGCGGATGAAGCCGAAGCCAGGGCTCATCCACAAAATGATCTCCTCCGACAGCCGCGACAGGTGCGTCATCAGCAGCGCCGCGCAGGCGCAGAACTCGATGGCGAAGTCGCGGTCGGAAACGGCGTCCACCGAGTTCTCGCACAGCCCCTCGAAGCCGAGTTCGGCTGCCACCCGGTCGCGGTCGATCGGGTAGGTGGTTCCCGCGAGCGCCGCAGCTCCGAGCGGGAGCCGGTTGATGCGCTTGCGGCAGTCCGCGAAGCGCTCCGCGTCGCGCCGCGTCATCTCGTAGTAGGCGAGCAGGTGGTGTGCGAAGGAAAGCGGTTGCGCGACCTGCAAATGGGTGAAACCGGGCATGAGCGTTTCAACGTGGTCTTGCGCCAGATCGAGCAGGCTCTCCTGGAAGGCGCGGATGCCGCGGAGGATCTCGTCGGTGGCCCAGCGCAGATACAGCCGCACGGCGGTCGCCACCTGGTCATTGCGCGAGCGCCCCGTGTGCAGGCGCTTGCCGGCGTCGCCCGCGAGGTCGGTCAGCCGTTTCTCGATGTTCATATGCACGTCTTCCAGGTCGAGCGACCACTGGAAGCGTCCCGCGCGAATCTCCGCGAGAATCTGCGCCATGCCACGCTCTATGTCGGCGAGGTCTTTTTGACCCAGCACGCCGACCGCGTGCAGCATGCGAGCGTGCGCGAGCGAGGCCTGGATGTCGAACTCGGCGAGGCGCCGATCGAAGTCGACCGATGCGGTGTAACGCTTGACCAGCTCGGCGACGGGTTCGCGGAAGCGCCCCGACCAGGTCTTGCCGGCGTCATCCGCGGGCGGCGGCTTTCCTTGCATCGGACGGTGCGCTCACTCAAAATGGATCGAGAAGGAGACGAGGATGGGCGCGCGATTGCCTGCTTCATACGCCCGGCGTAGCCGATGGCAAGTATAAATCAGAACCGCGGCCGCAACGCCCTGCCGGACTTTCGCAACCTGGGCGTGATCCTGCGCACGCTGCTCGGCGTGAGCCTGATGACGCTGGCCGCCGCGGCGCTCGGCACCCATTCGCTGCGGTCCTGGCTGGAGTCGTGGATGACGATGATGGTCCTGGTCGCTCCGATCGCCATTTGCTCGCTCGTCGTGCTCGGCGTCGCGACTCCCTGGCTCAGAGTCCTGGATTACCGGCTGGCCGTGGCGCTGATCGTGATCCTGGAGCTGCTCGTCACCACCCTCGTGACGCAGTTCGCCGCCGGGCTGTTCGACGCGGGCGGCGGCGGATTCGTGCGTCAGTGGTTCCTGGCCGGACTCGCCACGCTGGTTCTGCTCGGTTACTTCGACCTGCGCAGTCGCGCCTTGTCCCCGGCGGTCACCGAGGCGAGGCTGCAGGCGCTTCAGGCGCGCATCCGTCCGCATTTCTTCTTCAACAGCATCAACGCGGTGCTATCGCTGGTGCGCAGCGAGCCCAGGCGCGCGGAGGAGGCGCTGCACGACCTCGCCGAGCTGTTTCGCGTGCTGATGACCGACGGCCGGGACCTGATTCCGCTGCGCCGCGAGCTGGAGATCTGCGAGCAGTACCTGGGCATCGAGCAGCTGCGCCTGGGCGATCGCCTGCGCGTGGAATGGCGAACCGAAGGCGTGCCCGGCGATGCCATGGTGCCGCCGCTGATGCTGCAGCCGGTGCTTGAGAACGCCGTCTACCACGGCATCGAGCCGGAGGCCGGCCCCGGCACGGTGACCGTCACGATTCGGCGCTCGGGCGATCATCTGCGCATCAATCTGTGCAATCCCTATCGCGGGGAGGGCCGCCAGCAGAGCGGCAACCGCATGGCGCTCGCCAATATCCGGGAACGGCTGCAACTGCACTTCGACGCCGAGGCCAACCTCGCCACCCGCGCCGGCAACGGCGTCTTCGAAGTCGAGATCTCACTCCCCTACGTGAAGGAGAAGCCGTGAACCAGACCGGCCAGCGGCTGCGCGTGGCCATCACCGATGACGAGACGCCCGCCAGAAGCCGTCTGAAGGATCTGCTTGAGGATATCTCGGGTAGCCTGCCGCTCGAGATCGTCGGAGAAGCGCAGAACGGACGCGAGCTGCTCGAGCTGCTCGCCGAGAAGCCTGCCGACGTGGTGCTGCTCGACATTCGCATGCCGGGGATGGACGGCATGGAGGCGGCACAGCACTTGATGCGCATGGACGATCCGCCCTACGTGATCTTCACCACCGCCTACGACGACTACGCGCTCAAGGCCTTCGAGCTGCACGCGATCGACTACCTGGTCAAGCCGATCCGGCTGCGGCGGCTGCACGACGCCCTGTCGCGCGCGCGCTCGATCACGCGGCTCTCGCTCGACGTGCTGAACAGCATCCGCCCGGAGCCGCGCACGCATCTTTCGGTGCAGGAGCGCGGAAAGGTGACTCTGATACCGGTGGAGGAGATTCTCTTTCTGCGCGCGGAGCTGAAGTACGTGACCGTTCGCACGGCCGCGCGCGAGCACCTGCTCGAGGAATCGCTGGCGCGCCTGGAACAGGAATTCGGCGAGCGCTTCGTGCGCGTTCACCGCAACTGCTTGGTGGCGAGGGCGCATGTGGAAGGCTTCGAGCGCGAGGCGGGGGAGGGCGAAGGCAGGTGGGTGGTGAAGATGCGCGGATTGGAGGAGCGGCTGCCGGTGAGCCGCCGCCAGCAGTACATCGTCAAGGAATTCGGGCGCGGGCTGTGAGGCTGCCCGGCGTCGTGCTCGGCCTGACGCTGCCCCTCGCGGCGGCTCAGGACCGAGCGATGCCGGCGCCCGGCAGCCCGCTGGAGGCGCTCGACCGCGGGGCGCATCGCTGCTTCGCCGCGCAAGAGCTGTTGCTGTGCCAGGTAAGCGACGCCGCGCGGTTGCGGATCGAGGGGGTACCGGTGCGGGCACGTATTCTCGCCTACCGCGGAGGAAGGCTGGAACGCGTGACCACGATCGTGGATGAAGCGCGGTTCGCGGAACTGCTGAGCGCGCTCGAATCCAGATGGGGACCGGGCGGCCGGTCCACGGAGCGTCTGCGCGCGGGAATGGGCGGCGTATTTCCGAACCTGATGGTGACCTGGCGGTTCGAGGGCCGCGTCGCGCTGCTCGAACAGTATTACGAACGCGTCACGCAAAGCGCGTTATCGGTCATGGCGCCGGCAGCCTTCGACGTCTACATGAGCGAACGCGAACGGCAGCGTGCGGGAGGCATGCGCGATCTGTAGTCGGGCGAGCGCTCGCATCGGGTAGACTATCAGCCTTCTGCGTCCGCCGTTCTCCCCATTGAAGTTTCCTCACCGCATCGTCATCGCCACGCGCGAAAGCCCGCTGGCGCTCTGGCAGGCGAAGCATGTCGCAGAACGCCTGCGGATGCTGCACCCTGGCATGGAGACCGTGTTGCTGGGCATGACGACCGAGGGCGATCGCCGGCTCGCTACCTCGCTCGCGACGCTCGGTGGCAAGGGCCTGTTCGTCAAAGAGCTGGAACAGGCGCTGAGCGAAGGCCGCGCCGATATCGCGGTGCATTCGATGAAGGACGTTCCGATGCATCTGCCCGCGGGATTTGCGATCGCCGCCATCACCGAGCGCGAGGACCCGCGCGATGCCCTGGTATCGAACGGGTTTCGCCGACTCTCCGAGCTGCCATCCGGCGCGCGCGTCGGCACTTCCAGCCTGCGTCGCGAAAGCCAGTTGCGCGCGCGCCACGCCCGGCTGCAGGTATTGCCCCTGCGCGGCAATGTGCACACGCGCCTGCGCAAGCTCGACGAAGGCCGGTTCGAAGCGGTGGTGCTGGCGGCTGCGGGCCTGAAGCGGCTCGGCCTGCAAGCGCGGATCAGTTGCCTGCTGGAGCCCGTGGAGAGCCTGCCGGCGGTCGGTCAGGGCGCTTTGGGGGTCGAATGCCGCGCGGAGCGCGTCGACCTGATCGAACTGCTTGCACCGCTGAACCACCCGCCGTCGCGCTGGTGCGTGGAAGCCGAGCGGGCGTTGTCGCGCGCACTGGCCGGAAGCTGCACTGTTCCGCTGGGTGCGCTGGCCCGATTCGAAGGAACCGAAGTACGGCTGCGCGGCTTCGTGGCGGCTGCCGATGGCAGCCGAATGATCTATGACGAAGCGAGTGCCTCGGGACACGACTCGCCCGAGGCGCTGGGCCAGGCGCTGGCCGGCAAACTCATTGCGAAGGGGGCGCGCGAAGTATTGGCGATGACGTCGCTGCCCAGGGAATGAACCCTCCCCTGTCCGGACTCACCGTGCTGGTGACGCGCCCGTTGCCGCAAGCGCACGCGCTGGCGCAAACGCTGTATGACCTGGGAGCCGGGCCGGTGATCTTCCCGGGCATGGAGATCGAGCCGGTGCAAGACGCGCGGCTCGCGTCCGCGCTGCGCGAGATCGAGCGGGCGGAGGTGGTCGTCTTCGTCAGCCCCAGCGCGGCCCGAATCGGCATGGCGCTGGTCCGGTCAGCCGGCGGGCTGCCGCGCCGCGCGCTTGTGGCCGCCGTGGGACCGGGCACTGCGCGGGCGTTGAGCGATGAGGGCGTGACCCAGGTGCTGATGCCGAACGAGGGTTACGACAGCGCAGCGCTCGCCCGTCACCCTGCGTTGCAGGCGGTCGCGGGCAAGTGCATCGTCGTGTTCCGCGGAGAGGGCGGCCGGGAGCATCTGCTCGACACGCTTCGCGAACGCGGAGCGCGCGTCGTGCTGGCGCAGTGCTATCGGCGTGTACGACCTTCGGGGCGGTTCGCCGACGCGCTGGCGCGGTGGAATCGCGACGAGGCGGTGTGGACCGCGACCAGCAGCGAGATCGTCGACAATCTGTTTGCGGTGGCCGGAGAGACGGGTTCTGCATTGTTGCGCAGCAAAGTATTATTCGTTCCTCATGCGCGAATCGCGGCGCGAGCCTTCGCGCACGGGGTGCAGCGCATCTTCGTGACCGGACCGGGAGACGCCGGGCTGGTGGCCGGGCTGAAGACCTGGCGCCTCGGGCTGCGCGACGATCGGAATTGAAGAGCCAGATGAGCGAACGAATACCTGCCCAGGCTTCCCAAGGCGCCGAACCCGCCGGCACGCCTCGAACAGAGTCGCCACCGCGCCGTGGCGTCCTTGGCGCGCTCGCCCTTCTGATCGCAGTGGCCGCCGCCGGGATCTCCGCGTGGCAGTGGCATGAGGCGCGGGCGACGCGCGCCGCCCTGGAGCAGGAACTGGCGAAGAGGCTCTCGGAGATCGAAGCGGCCGCGCGCGACGCGCGCGCCCAGGCCGAGCAGGCGCGGGGCGGCCTGCGCGATATCGAGGCGCGCCTGGGCCAGATGGAGGCGCGCCTCATCGAGAGCCAGAGCCAGCGCCACGCGCTGGAGGTGCTCTACCAGGAACTGTCCCGTTCCAGAGACGAATGGGTATTGGCGGAAGTCGAGCAGATCCTGCTGCTTGCGAGCCAGCAACTGCAACTTGCCGGCAACGTGAAGGCCGCGCTGCTCGCCCTGGAGACGGCGGATGCACGGCTGGCGCGCGCCGACCGCCCGCAATTAACCCAGTTGCGCCGCGTGATCGGCACGGACATCGAACGCCTCAAGGCGGCGCCCAGCGTGGACGTGACCGGGATGGGCCTGAAGCTGGAACGAGTCCTGGGGGCGATCGATACGCTGCCGCTCGCCGCCGAAGCACGCGCGGTGCCCGCCTCGGCGGAGGAAGCGGCGGGCGCTCCGGCGAGCAGGTGGCGCCGGCTGCTGGCGGAGTTGAAGGAAGACATCAAGGGACTGGTGCGCATCCAGCGCATCGAGGCACCGCAGACGCTGCTGCTTTCCCCCGAGCACGCCTTTTTCCTGCGCGAGAACCTGAAGCTGCGCCTGCTCACCGCGCGCTTGGCGCTGCTGTCGCGCGACGGCGCGAGCTTCAGGACCGATATCTCGGCGGCGATCGGGTGGCTCAGGCGCCACTTCGATCCGGCATCCCGGCAGGTCGGCGCGGTGCTCGAAACTCTCGACCAGTTGGCGCGTACCGACATCGGGGCCGAGCCGCCGAGCATCAACGCCAGCCTGGAGGCGGCGCGCAACCTGCGTTTCGTGCGCGAACGAAGCATGCGCTGAGACTCCGCCGTGCGCTGGTTGATCTGGCTACTGCTGCTCGCCGCGGCCGCCGTGGGGCTGACGCTCGCCGCGCGCCTGGGCGAGGGTTACGTCCTGCTGGTCGTGCCCCCGTGGCGCATCGATCTGTCGCTCAACATCGCGGTGCTCCTGGTGGCGTTCATCGTGGTGGCCGGCTATTTCCTGCTGCACGCGGTGACGATCACGCTCACCATGCCGTCGCGCGTGCGCGACTTTCAGCGGCGCCGCGCGCAGAAGCGGGCACGGGAGACCTTCGCGGAAGCCCTGCGCAGCTATTTCGAGGGCCGCCTCGGCAAGGCGGAGCGGGCGGCGCGTGCCGCGCTGGAACTGGGCGAACAGCCCGTGCTCTCGGCCATCCTGGCGGCGCGCGCCGCACACGGGCTGCGCAACTACGCCGCGCGCGACGAGTATCTGGCCCGCGCCGCCGAAGTCGATCCGGACGGCGAGGACGTGCGCCTGGTCGCGCAGGCCGAGATGCTGCTGGAAGAGCGTCGGTATCACGATGCGCTGGACGTGCTGCGCCGGTTGCCGCGCAAGCACACCGCGGCGCTGCGCCTTGAGTTGCGCGCGCAGCAGCTGGCCCGGAACTGGGACCAGGTGTTGCAGCTGCTGCCACAGTTGGAGAAGCGCAAGGTATTCGACGCGCCGGTCATGGAACAGATCAGGCGCCACGCCTATATCGAGAACCTCAAGCGCAAGGCGCTCGATGCGCAGTCGCTGCGCGACTACTGGGCCAGAATGCCGGCCGAGCAGAGACGCGAGCCACGGATCGCCGCGACGGCCGCGCAGTGCTTCGCTGCGCTGGGCGGCTGCGCCGAAGCGCAGCGCATCATCGAGGAGGCGCTCGAGGCGCAGTGGGATTCCAGCCTGCTCGCGCTCTATTCCGAGTGTCCGGGCGCCGAAGTGACGCAGCAACTGGAGCGCGCGGAGCGCTGGCTCAAAACCCATCCGCGCGACGCGGTGCTGCTCCTGGTGTTGGGACGGCTGTGCGCGCGTCAGCAACTGTGGGGCAAGGCCCAGAGTTATCTCGAAGCCAGTCTTTCGATCGAGCCGACGCATTCGGCGTACCTGGAACTGGCGCGGTTGTTCGAGCGTACCGGCAAGCCGGAAGCGGCGGCGGCCCAGTACCGGCAGGCGCTCGAGCTGACGCTCGATCAGATGAAGCAGCTCGGCGGCGGCCGTCGCCGCCCCGCCCTTTAGCCGCGCCAAAGCCGATGCCGCGTTGCCGGCTCCAAGGCGCTCGGCTGGCGGCCTGTAGCGTCCGATGATCAGCCCGCTGCCCGAATCACCCGTCGACAAGGACGCTCCGCTGCGCGAGGACATCCGGCTGCTCGGTCGCATCCTCGGCGACACGATCCGGGAGCAGGAAGGCGAGGAAATCTTCGGGCTCATCGAGCGCACGCGCCAGGACGCGATCCGCTTCCGCCGCGACCGTGATCCGGAAGCCCGACGGGCGCTCGAGTCGACGCTCGACCAGCTTGACGTGGCGCGAGCCATCGCGGTGGTCCGCGCCTACAGTTTCTTTTCTCTGCTCGCGAACATCGCCGAGGATCAGCATCACAATCGCCGGCGCCGCGCCCACCAGATCGCGGGCTCCCCGCCACAGCAGGGGTCGGTCGCCTTTGCGCTTGCACGGGTGCGCGCCGCCGGGCTGGAGCCTGCGGCCATCGAGGATTTCTTCCGGCAGGCTCTGGTTTCGCCGGTGCTGACCGCTCATCCCACGGAAGTACAGCGCAAGAGCATTCTGGACTGCCAGGCCGACATCGCGCGGGCGCTCACGGAGCGCGACCGGCTGCGCTTGACGCCCGAGGAGCAGGCGCGCAACGAGGACGACCTGCGGCGCGCGGTGCTCACCTTGTGGCAGACCCGGGTGCTGCGCGAACTGCGTCTGACCGTCAACGACGAGATCGAGAACGGTCTTTCCTACTACCGCTGCACGTTCTTTCGCGAGGTGCCCAGGCTCTATGCCGACATCGAGGATGCACTCGGCGGGCTCGCCGGTGGTCCGGTGAAAGTCGCGAGCTTCCTGCGGATCGGCAGCTGGATCGGGGGTGACCGCGACGGCAACCCCTACGTCACGCACGAGGTCCTGCGCCACGCCTTGATGCGGCAATCCTCCACGGCGATGGATTTCTACTTCGAGGAAGTGCATCGCCTCGGTGCGGAGCTGTCGCAGTCGCTGCGCCTAGTGGGCGTCACTGCGGAGCTGGAGGCGCTCGCAGCCGCGTCCCCGGATAGCTCGGCGCACCGGCGCGACGAACCCTACCGGCGGGCGCTGATCGGCATCTATTCGCGCCTCGCGCAGACTTCCAGGAACCTCGATCACCATCTGCCGGACCGCCGTCCGGTCGGTCCCGCGCGCCCCTACGCATCGGCCGAGGAGTTCAGGCGCGATCTCGATGTGATCGCCGCGTCCCTGGAAAGCAACGGCGCGGCGCGCGTCGCCCGAGGAAGACTGCGCCATCTGCGGCGCGCGCTGGAGGTGTTCGGCTTTCACCTGGCCCCGTTGGACATGCGCCAGCATTCCAGCGTGCACGAGACAGTGGTCGGCGAACTGTTCGCCCGCGGTGCGCAGCGTCCGGGCTACCAGGAGCTGCCGGAGGCGCAGCGCGTGCAATGGCTGCTCGCCGAGCTGGCGATCCCCAGGCCGCTGCGCTCGCCCCATATCGAGTACAGCGAAGCCACGGCCGCGGAACTGGCGATCCTCGACACGGCTGCGCAACTGCAGCGGCGCTTCGGCAGCCACGCGCTGCCCAGCTACATCGTGTCCAAGACCGACGGTGTGAGCGACCTGCTGGAAGCCGCCTTGCTGCTCAAGGAATCGGGAATGCTGCAGCCAGGCACTGGGCCGCGCCTGGACCTGAACATCGTTCCCCTTTTCGAGACCATCGCCGATCTGCGCGGCTGCGGGGCGGTCATGGAGGCGCTCTTCTCGCTGCCTTTCTACCGGCAACTGCTGCAATGCCGGGACGACGTGCAAGAAGTGATGCTGGGCTATTCGGACAGCAACAAGGATGGCGGCTTCCTGACCGCCAATTGGGAGTTGTACAAGGCCGAGGTCGCACTGGTCGACGTGTTTCGGCGCTACGACGTGCGGCTGCGGTTGTTCCACGGGCGCGGCGGCACGGTGGGCCGGGGAGGCGGGCCGAGCTACGAGGCGATCCTCGCGCAGCCGCCCGGCAGTGTGGCCGCGCAGATCCGGATCACCGAGCAGGGGGAGGTCATCGCCAGCAAGTACTCCGATCCGGAGATCGGGCGGCGCAACCTGGAGACGCTGGTCGCCGCCACGCTCGAGGCGAGCATCCTGCCCTCGGCAGACCGCAGCGCGCAGCAACCCGAATACCACGAGGCGATGGAGCGGCTCAGCAGCCGCGCCTGTATCGAGTACCGCTCCCTGGTCTACGAGACCCCGGGATTCGTGGACTTCTTCCGCGCCGCCACGCCCATCGCGGAGATCGCGGACCTGCACGTGGGCAGCCGCCCGGCCTCGCGCAGGCAATCGGACCGCATCGAGGATCTGCGGGCCATCCCCTGGGTGTTCTCTTGGTCGCTAGCGCGCATCATGCTGCCGGGCTGGTACGGTGTGGGCTCCGCGATCGAGGACTGGATCGGCACCCACGGCGACCGCGGCTTGCGGTTGCTCAAGGACATGCATGCCGCATGGCCGTTCTTCCGGGTGCTGCTGTCCAACATGGACATGCTGCTCGCCAAGAGCGACATCGGCATCGCATCGCGCTATGCCGAACTGGTGGAAGACGCCGGGCTGCGGCAGCGGATCTTTTCGCGCATCCACGATGAGTGGCATCGGACCGTGCGCTGGTTGCTGGAAATCTCTGGGCAGAAGGAGCTACTGGAGCGCAATCCGGCGCTGGCGAGAAGCCTGCGCAACCGCTCGCCGTATATCGACCCGCTCAATCACCTGCAGGTCGAGTTGCTGCGCCGCTACCGGGGGGGCGAACGACACGACCGGCTCAAGCGCGCGATCCTGCTCACCATCAACGGTATCGCGGCCGGACTGCGCAACAGCGGCTAGGAGTCGAGCACGCAGAGCCGGCGGCGCTTGAACCGGCGCCGGTGCTCAGGAGGTCACGGGCTTGGGATCGACCGAGGGCGTGAACGCGTCGGAATAGAACTCCTCCTCCGGCAGCTGGCAAAGCGAGGTGAAGTCCTTGTGCGCCGCTTCGACCATGACCGGCGCGCCGCAGGCATAGACCTGGTACGCCGACATGTCCGGAAAGTCCTCCATGACTGCGCGGTGTACCAGCCCGCCGCGCCCTTGCCAGTTGTCCTCCGGCAAGGCATCCGAGATCACGGGAATGAAGCTGAAGTTGTCGTGGGTTTGCTGCCACTGCCCGCACAGTCCGGCCAGGTAGATGTCCACGGGCCGCCTGCCCCCCCAATACAAGGTCATCGGCCGCTGGCTCCCGACATGAAAAGTGTGCTCGATGATGCTCTTGATCGGAGCGAAACCGGTCCCGCTCGCCACGAAGATGATGGGCTTGTCCGACTCCTCGCGCAGGAAGAACGTGCCGAGCGGTCCTTCGAAGCGCAGGATGTCTTTCTCCTTCATCCGGTTGAAGACGTATTCGGTGAAGGCGCCATGCGCCATGTTGCGCACGTGCAATTCGATGTACTCATCGTCGTGCGGGGGGTTGGCCATCGAATAGCTGCGGCGCTTGCCCTCCTTGAGCAGGATGTCGATGTACTGGCCGGCCAGGAACTGCAGGCGCTCGTTGGCGGGAAGCTTCAGCTTCAGCACCATCACGTCGGGCGCGACCCGGCGCATTTCCTGGACCCTGCAGGGCAGCTTGCGGATCGGAATCTCGCCTACAGCGCTGATCTCCCGCGCCTCGATGACGAGATCGGTGAGCGGCCTGGCCTGGCAGAACAGCGCCAATCCCGCTTTTTTCTCGAACTCCGCGAGCACATAAGGTTGCGCGTTGCCGTAGTCCACCGAACCTGCGAGGATCCTGCCCTTGCAGGCACCGCACGCGCCGTTGCGACATCCGTAAGGCAGCGTGCGGCCATGGCGAAGCGCGGCGGCCAGGATGCTCTCGCCTTCCTCGACGGTCAGCTCGTGACCGCTCGGCTGGATCGTGATTCGAAAGGACATCAGTCGGACCTTCGCTCGTGCCGCCGCACCCCCGCGGGTCGCGGGCGCTTACCGTAGAATGAAGCCATGCGTAGATTGCTCATCGTCGGTTGCGGCGACATCGGCCAGCGGGTGGCGACGCTCGTCAATGGTCGCTGGCGCACGTTCGCGCTGGCCCGTTCCGAGCAGCGGGCGGAAGAACTGCGCAAGCGGGGGATCGTTCCGATCATCGGGGATCTCGACCGCGTCGAGACGCTCGACCGTGTCGGCTCCCTCGCGCACGACATCGTGCATCTTGCACCGCCGCCGGGTTCAGGCACGCGCGACACACGCACCGCGAATCTGATTCGGGCGTTGACAAGGGCGGGCAGTCTACCACAGCGACTGGTCTACATCAGCACCAGCGGCGTGTATGGGGACTGCGGCGGAAGGCTGGTCGACGAGCGCCGGCCGGCACAGCCGACGACCGAACGCGCGCAACGGCGGCTGGACGCCGAGCGTCAGCTGCGCGCCTGGGGAGCGCACAGCGGCGTCCAGGTGAGCATCCTGCGCGTGCCGGGAATCTACGCCGCCGAACGCCTCCCGGTTGCAAGATTGAGGGCTGGAACGCCGGCGCTCGTGCCCGATCAGGATCCTTACACCAACCACATTCACGCCGAGGACCTGGCGCGCATCATCGTCAGCGCGCTCGGGCGCGGTCGTGCGGGGCGCACCTACAACGCTTCGGATGATTCGTCGCTGAAGATGGGCGAGTACTTCGATCTGGTCGCCGACCGCTTCGGCCTTCCGCGGCCGCCGCGGCTCACCTGGGACGAGGTGCGCAATACGGTTCCAGAGACCGTCCTGTCGTTCATGCGCGAATCCCGTCGCCTGGCGAACCGCAGAATGAAGAAAGAGTTGAGGGTCCGCCTGCGCTTCCCGTCGGTGGCGGCGGCGGTACAGGCGCCGAGGGCACATTGAGCGCGCCGACGCCTTCACTTTTCGACCATGGCTGAAGCCCCCGATGCAATCGTCGTGTTTACCAACTTTCCCGATCGGGACAGCGCGCTGGCGCTCGCCTCCCATCTGATCGAGCAGCGACTGGCGGCGTGCGTGAACGTACTGGAGGGCTGCACGTCGGTGTATCGGTGGAAGTCCGAGGTACAGGTCGCAGGCGAATTTCCTGTGATGATCAAGACTCGCCAGGAGCTTTATGCGGATCTGCAGGCAGCCATCCGTGACCATCACCCGTATGAGCTGCCCGAGATCATCGCGCTGCCGGTGACCGCGGGAATGCCCGGGTACCTCGCCTGGATCGCGGCGCAAACCGAACGCTGATAAGCGGATGCGGCACTGGGGCATGGCATCGTGCGCTCTGTGGTGCGCCATCGCGCTCGGCGCTGCGGGCGGGCCGGAGCACGATCTGCTCGATCCGGAACAGGCCTTTCGGCTCAGCGCCGGCATGCCTGACCCGAGGACGATCGAAGTGCGTTACCGCGTGGCGGAGGGCTACTATCTCTACAAGGCGCGCCTGGCGTTCAGCACCGACAATCCGGCGGTGCGCCTCGGCGCACCGCAACTGCCCGCCGGCGAGTGGCACGAAGACGAGTTCTTCGGCAGGAGCGAAATCTACCGCGGAGAAGTGACGATCCGGATCCCATTGGACGGGCAGGCCGCGGGGCGTTTTACCTTGATCGCGGTGTCCCAGGGCTGTGCGGACGTCGGAGTGTGTTATCTCCCGCTGACCCAGCGGGCCTTGCTGTTTCCCGCGAGGCCGGGCGGCAAACAAAGCCAGAAGCCGTGAACCGTTCGGCACAGTACGTCTTGTTGCTCGCGGTGGCGCTCTCGGCGGCGACGGCCGGTTTCTTCCTCAGTTCTCAGTTGAAATCCGGCAAGGTCGACACCAGCGCGCTGATGGCTGCGGCGCTTCCCGACGTAAGCGGCGCGCCTCGGACGCTCCAGGACTGGCGCGGGAAGCTGCTGGTGGTCAATTTCTGGGCAACTTGGTGTCCGCCCTGCCTGGAAGAGATTCCGATCTTCATCGATCTGCAGTCCCGCCTCGGGGTCCGCGGGCTGCAATTTGTCGGAATCGCGGTGGACGATGCGCCCAGCGTGCGCGAGTTCGCCCGCGCCAAAGGCATCAACTACCCCCTGCTCGTAGGCCAAACGGGCGCCATCGAACTGTCGCGCGCCGCGGGCAACCTCCAAGGGGGCCTGCCCTACACGGTGGTGCTGGACCAGAGGGGCCGTCTTCTCGGCAGATTCCACGGTGCCGTGCAGCCCACCGAGCTGGAAAGGCTGCTGCTGACCCATCTCTAGGCTCGTTTCGGCCGCAAGCTACGCCCAAGTTCGGCAAACTGCGGGCAAGTTGGAGCGTCGAGCGAGGGCGAACCTTGCAGATTCGGCTGCGCGCCCCAGTGGCACAGGCGGCCTACTTAAAATTGCCGGCAAATCTGGACAAAATGTCGCGAACTGCGGCAAACTCGCCGGCCATGAACTCGCCATCGCGGCGAAAATCCGCCCGGATGCCGGCTCGACAGCGCAGCATTCTTGTCGTGCATGGGCCAAATCTCAACTTGCTGGGCACGCGCGAGCCGCAGATCTACGGGGCGGAGACGTTGGCCGCCATTAACCGGCGGCTGGTGGCGCGAGCCGCCCGTTCCGGCGTCCGCCTCGAGGCATTCCAAAGCAACGACGAAGGGCGGCTCGTCTCGCGCATTCAGCAGGCGCGAACCGGGTCGGTCGGCTTCATCATCATCAACCCCGCAGCCTACACCCATACGAGCGTGGCCCTTCGAGACGCCTTGGCGGCCGTAGGCCTGCCCTTCGTGGAAGTGCATCTTTCCAATGTGCATGCCCGCGAGCCCTTCCGCCACCGTTCCTATTTCAGTGACCTGGCAGTCGGGGTGATCTGCGGTCTGGGGTCGCGCGGCTACGATTTCGCACTCGAGTTCGCGTTGCAGCGTCTGGACTGACGAGGAGCTTCATCCATGGACCTGAGGAAGCTCAAGAAGCTGATCGATCTGGTGCAGGAGTCGGGGATCGCGGAACTGGAGATCACGGAAGGCGAAGAGAAGGTGCGGATCAGCCGGACTGGGGCCAGCGTGCAGACGGCCGTAATGGCCGTACCGCAGACCGCGCCGGCGGTCGTTCCGGCGGGGGCAGCGGTCGCGGGCGCAGCCGAGGCTGCAGCGCCCGCCGAACCCGAAGGTCACGTGGTGAAGTCCCCCATGGTGGGCACGTTCTATCGGGCGGCATCGCCGGGAGGCAAGCCGTTGGCGGAGGTCGGCCAGACGGTCAGCCCCGGGGACACCCTCTGCATCATCGAGGCCATGAAGCTGCTCAACGAGATCGAGGCCGACGTCGGCGGTACCATCAAGGCAATCCTGGTCGAGAACGGCCAGCCGGTCGAGTATGGCCAGCCGTTGTTCATCATCGCCTGAATTGGGCGCTCAGAAGCTTTAGAGCGTTCCCGTCACATGTTCGAGAAGATCCTGATTGCGAACAGGGGGGAGATTGCGCTGCGCGTGCAGCGCGCGTGCCGCGAACTGGGTATCAAGACGGTTGCGGTTCATTCCACGGCAGATGCCGACGCCAAGTATGTGCGGCTCGCCGACGAATCGGTGTGCATCGGCCCGCCGAGTTCCGCCGACTCTTATCTCAACATCCCGGCCATCATCAGCGCCGCGGAAGTCACCGACGCGGAGGCCATCCACCCGGGCTATGGCTTCCTGTCGGAGAACGCCGACTTCGCCGAGCGCGTGGAGAAGAGTGGTTTCGTTTTCATCGGGCCGCGAGCCGAGACCATCCGCTTGATGGGCGACAAGGTTAGCGCGAAGGCCGCGATGATCAAGGCGGGGGTGCCGGTCGTGCCGGGCAGCGAGGGCGCGCTGCCCGAGGCGCCCGATGAAATCGTGAAGGTGGCGCGCAAGATCGGCTATCCGGTGATCATCAAGGCGGCCGGCGGAGGCGGCGGGCGCGGGATGCGTGTGGTACACACCGAGGCTGCCCTGATCAATGCGGTCACGATGACGCGGCAGGAAGCCAAGACCGCGTTCGGCAACCCGATGGTATACATGGAGAAGTTCCTGGAAAACCCGCGCCACGTAGAGATTCAGGTACTTGCCGACGAGCACCGTAACGCCGTCTACCTCGGCGACCGTGATTGTTCCATGCAACGCCGCCACCAGAAGATCATCGAGGAGGCCGCGGCTCCTCTGATTGCGGCCAAGGAGCGCATCCGCATCGGCGAGCGCTGCGCGGAAGCCTGCCGCAAGATCGGCTACCGCAGCGCCGGGACTTTCGAGTTTCTGTACGAGAACGGCGAGTTCTACTTCATCGAGATGAATACGCGGGTGCAGGTCGAGCATCCCGTGACCGAGATGATTACCGGCATCGACATCGTCAAGACCCAGATCCTGATCGCGGCGGGACAAAGGCTTCCGTTCCGCCAGAAGGACGTGCAATTCCGGGGCCACGCCATCGAATGTCGCATCAACGCCGAGCATCCGTACAAGTTCACGCCCTCGCCCGGACGCATCACCGCGTGGCATGTCCCCGGCGGGCCGGGGATTCGCGTCGATTCGCACGTCTATCAGAACTATTTCGTGCCCCCGTATTACGATTCGCTGATCGCCAAAGTCATCGCCTACGGAGACACCCGCGAGCAGGCAATGGCGCGCATGCGGGTGGCACTGTCGGAAATGGTGGTGGAGGGTATTCAAACCAATCTGCCCCTGCACCAGGAACTGATGGTCGATACCGCGTTCATCCGCGGCGGCACGAGCATCCACTATCTTGAAGAGAAGCTCGCCAAGTACACCAAGATCGAGTAGCCGGCCGCGCGCCGGCGCCGATCACCGATTCGAGGTTCGCCATCGCCTGGATTGCGGTTGAAATGATCGTCGATGCCGAGCAGGCCGCGTCGCTGACCGATGCGCTGCTCGGGTGCGGCGCGGCATCGGTCGACATCGCCGATGCGCACGCCGGCAGGGGGGGCGAACAGCCGATCTTCGCGGAGCCGGGAGCGGAGGCAGTCCCGGCGTGGCAAGAACATCGCCTGGTTGCGCTCTTCCCCGAGCACGCCGACGTGCAGCGCGCGCTGACCGAGGCGGCGGGCGAAGCGGGTCTGGCTTTGCCATCCTATGGCATCGGGCGAGTGGAGGAGCAGGACTGGGTGAGGCTCACACAGTCTCAGTTCGCTCCGATCCGGATCTCGCAGCGGTTGTGGATCTCGCCGAGTTGGGGCGTGGTTCCAGACCCGGCGGCGCTGACGGTCGTTCTCGACCCTGGACTCGCCTTCGGCACGGGCAGCCATCCCACGACGCGCCTGTGTCTGCAATGGCTCGATCAGCACCTGCAGCCGGGGCAAAGCGTCATCGATTATGGGTGCGGGTCGGGCATTCTGGCGATCGCAGCAGCCAGGCTGGGTGCGGCGCACGTTGTCGGGATCGACATCGACCCTCAGGCGCTGCAAACCAGTCGATACAACGCCGAGCGCAACGATGTCGCCATCGAATGGCTTACGGCCGATGCGCCTGCGCCGGCACCGGCGGACGTGACCATCGCCAATATCCTTTCGGCTCCGCTTGCTGCGCTGGCGCCGCTTCTGGCACGGCTCACCCGTAGCGGCGGGCACCTCGTGTTGTCCGGGATTCTGCCCGCACAAGTTGAGAACCTGACCCGAATCTACCGGCCTTGGTTCGATCTGCGCGTGGGTGCAATCGAGGAAGGGTGGGTCCGACTCGACGGCATCATGCGCGCGGGCGTTGCCGCACTCCGGCAGTGAACCTCTACACGCGCTGCCCGGCCTGCCTGACCGTGTTCCGCGTCACGACGCGTGAACTGCAGGCCTCGAATGGACGCGTGCGTTGCGGGCACTGCCAGGAAGTGTTCGATGCATTCGCCACCCTGAGCGCGCAGGAACCCGCCAAGGAGAGCGTGCCGGCGCCCGCCCAAACCGCCGTCCAGTCCCCTTCAGCCGTGGGCGACGAGCAGGCGACGGCGCCTGCGTCGATGGCCGCGGGCGCGGCTCGTGCGGCATCCTCGTCCCCGCCGAGAGTAGCGCGTCCCGACCCCGCCGTCAGCCTGTACGAATGGGAATTCCGTCTGCCCCCTCAGCGTCGGCGCACCGCGCTCTGGGTGTCGGCCTCCATCCTGTTGCTGGCGCTTGCCGGCATTCAAGCGTCGATCGCCTTTCGCGATCGACTCCTGGCTTCGCTCCCGCTTCTGCGCCCCGCATATGAGCGGGCCTGCGACTGGTTCGGCTGTGAGGTCGGCCTGCCTCGTCTGTCAGATTACCTGCACGTCGACTCGACGAGCCTCCAGGTGGTCGATCCATCGCGCCCGAACCAGATGGAGTTGACCGTGCTGCTGCGCAATCGCGCGGCGGTAGCGGTTCAGTATCCGGCTTTCGAGTTGACGCTGACCGATGCCCGGGATCAGGCGATCGCGCGGCGCGTCTTTCTCCCCGGAGAGTATCTGTCCTCGGCGAAGGACCGGCAAGCCGGCCTCGAAGCGGGAGCCGAAGTGCCGATCAGGCTCTACCTCGATACGGGTAAGATTGCCGCGGCCGGTTACCGGGTCTACTTCTTTTATCCGTAAGAACCGATGCTCAAGACACCGCTCAACGATGAGCACCGCGCGCTCGGCGCGAAGCTCGTCGACTTCGGGGGCTGGGAGATGCCGCTGCACTACGGCTCTCAGCTCGAGGAGCATCACATGGTGCGACGCGACGCCGGCATGTTCGACGTGTCGCACATGCTCGTGATCGACGTGACCGGGGCCTCGTCCGCGCCTTTCCTCCTTCGCCTGCTCGCCAACAGCATCGAGCGGCTAGAGCGCCCGGGCAGCGCTCTCTATTCCTGCATGCTCAACGACGACGGCGGAATCATTGACGACTTGATCGCCTACTGGCTGAGCGAGCGTCAGTACCGGCTGGTGGTCAACGCCGCCACGGCGGACAAGGACCTGCGCTGGCTGCAGACGCAGCGCGAGCGACTGTCGCTCGATGTGCGCATCGTTCCTCGACGCGACCTGGCGATGGTGGCGATCCAGGGCCCGAGCGCGCGGGAAAAGCTGTGGCGCGCTCGCCCGGAACTGAAACCCTGCAGCGAGCCGCTTTCCCCCTTCTGTGCCGCCCAATGCGACGGATGGATGGTCGCGCGCACCGGGTATACCGGGGAAGACGGATTCGAAGTCATGCTTCCGGCGGACCAGGCGCTCGGCTTCTGGCGGTCACTCAGAGCTGCCGGCATCGGACCCGCGGGGCTGGGCGCCCGCGACACGCTGCGTCTGGAGGCGGGCATGAATCTGTACGGACAGGACATGGACGAGACCGTGACACCGCTGGAGTCGGGTCTGGCCTGGACGGTCGACCTGGCGTCGGCGCGGGAATTCATCGGCAGGCGGGCGCTGGAGTCGAGGAAGCCACGCGCGCAGTTGATCGGGTTGATCTGCATGGATCGCGGCGTCTTGCGAAGCGCGCAGCGGGTTGTGACCGAGCATGGTGAAGGTCGGGTCACCAGCGGCGGCTTTTCGCCCACGCTGAACGTGTCGATCGCGTTGGCCCGAGTGCCGGTGGCCGTGCGTCCGGGCCAGACGGTACAAGTCGAGGCGCGCGACCGGTTGCTCAGGGCGCGGACGGTAAAATGTCCGTTCGTGCGCCATGGTAAGCCCCTTGTGGAGCTGCCCGTTGCCTGAAACATAAGGACATCCGATGACCATTCCGGCCGACCTGAAGTACACCGATACCCACGAGTGGGCGCGTCAAGAAGCCGACGGTACCGTGGCGGTGGGCATCACGCACCACGCGCAGGATCTGCTGGGCGATCTGGTGTTCGTGGAGATGCCCAAACTGGGACGCAAGGTGAAGAAAGGCGAGGAATGCGGGGTTGTCGAGTCGGTGAAGGCGGCTTCCGACATTTATGCTCCGCTATCCGGCGAAGTCGTCGCGGTCAACTCGGCGCTGGAGAGCGCGCCGCAAAAGATCAACGAGGGCGCCTACGATGCCTGGATGTTCAAGTTGAAACTGTCCGACCCTCAGGAACTCGCCTCGCTGCTCGACGCGGCTGCTTATCGCAGGCTGGTCGAATCGGCCGCACATTGAGACCTTTCCCGCCGGCCAGCCGATGAACGCCCGAGCGCCGGACTTCACGACAGACTGAGATGCCCTTCATACCGCATACGGAACAGGACGTGCGCGAGATGCTCGCGCAGATCGGCGTGGCGCGCGTCGACGATCTGTTCGACGAGATACCTGCCGGACTCAAGGACGTCAAGCTCGGCGGAATCACCGAGGGTTTGAGCGAAATGGCCGTGGGTCGGCTCATGCGCGAACGCGCGCGTCAGGACGGCGCGTATCTCAATTTCATCGGAGCCGGCGCCTACGAGCATCACATCCCCTCGGCCGTGTGGCAGATCGCTACCCGTGGCGAGTTCTACTCTTCCTATACGCCCTATCAGGCCGAGGCCAGCCAGGGCACCCTGCAACTGCTCTACGAGTATCAGTCGATGATGTGTTCGCTCACCGGTCTGGAGGTGACCAACGCGAGCCTCTACGACGGCGCTTCGGCCCTCGCCGAAGCGGTGCTGATGGCGGTGCGGCTGCACAAGGAGTCACGCCGCGTGCTGCTGCCGAGCACGGTGCACCCGGCCTATCGCGCAGTGGTGCGAACGATCGTCGCCAATCAGGGTATCGAGGTGGTCGAGTTGCCCTATTCGTCGCAGTACGGGCAGACGCGTCCAGAAGAGATCGAATGCGCAAGTAAGGGTGGATTCGCGGCGCTGGTGATACCGCAACCGAATTTTTTCGGCGTGCTGGAGGACGTGGATGGCTTGGCCGATCGGGCGAAGGCAGCGGGTGCGCTTGCGATTGCCTGTGTCAACCCCACTTCTCTTGCCTTGTTGAAGCCGCCCGGCCGGTGGGGTCGCAGCGGGGCCGACATCGCCGTGGGCGAAGGGCAACCGCTCGGAGTCCCGCTTTCAGGTGGCGGGCCCTACTTCGGATTCATGAGCTGCAAGTTGGCGCACGTGCGCCAGATGCCCGGACGAATCGTCGGACGCACAGTGGATCTGGAGGGACGGCGCGGATTTGCCTTGACGCTGCAAGCCCGCGAACAACATATCCGCCGCTCCAAGGCAACTTCCAATATCTGCACCAACCAGGGCCTGGCCGTGACCGCTGCCACGATCTATCTGGCAATGCTCGGTCCGGCGGGCTTGCGCGGCGTCGCGGCCGCCTCGCACGCCAACACCACGGCGCTGGTGGATCGTCTGCTTCGCGTGCCTGGCGTGAGCCGGCGCTTCGATTCGCCGGTGTTTCACGAGGCGGTGGTCGCCCTGCCCGTGGCCGCGGAATCGGTCCTGGGACGGTTGCGGGCCAGGGGCATCCTCGGGGGCTATGATCTGGCACGCGACTATCCCGAGCTGGGAAACGCGCTGCTCATCTGCGCGACTGAAACCAAGACGGCCGAAGACATCGAGCGCTATGCCGAGGCGCTCGATGAATCGTTGCGTGCGGTGGCCTGAACCGTCGATCGATTCGCAATCGAGAAGAGCCGAGGCATGACGAGCGCCACCTACAAGGTCAATCCCGCCAGCGCATGTTGATTTTCGAACTTTCACGCGCCGGCCGCAGAGCCCAGGCCCAAGCGCCGGAAGCGCCGTCCGCCGCGCACGACCTGCCGGCGCATTTGCTGCGCACCGACTTCCCCGCATTGCCCGAGGTGTCCGAGCTGGACGCGGTGCGGCACTACACGCGCCTGTCGCAACGCAACTTCTCGATCGAAACGCACTTCTACCCGCTCGGCTCCTGCACGATGAAGTACAACCCGCGGGCGTGCAACGAGCTGGCGATGCTTCCCGAGTTCCTCTCGCGCCACCCGCTGGCGCCCGACCAGACCGGGCAAGGCTTTCTCGCCTGCCTGTGGGAGCTGCAGGAGCTGCTCAAGGAAGTGACGGGTATGGCGGCAGTGAGCCTGGCGCCGATGGCCGGTGCTCAGGGCGAGTTTGCCGGCGTGGCGATGATTCGTGCTTACCACCGTGCGCGCGGTGATGCCGCCCGCACCGAGATCGTCGTCCCGGACGCGGCGCACGGCACGAATCCGGCGACGGCAACGATGTGCGGCTACACGGTACGCGAGGTTCCGACCGACAAGGAAGGCAACGTTGACCTCGAAGCGCTGCGCGCTGCGGTGGGGCCGCAGACGGCGGGCTTGATGTTGACCAATCCCTCCACGCTCGGGGTGTTCGAGCGGACGATTGAATCGATTCGCGACATCGTGCACGGCGCAGGCGGGCTGCTCTACTACGACGGCGCGAACCTCAATGGCATTCTCGGCAAGGTGCGGCCCGGCGACATGGGTTTCGATGTGATCCACATCAATCTGCACAAGACCTTCTCGACACCGCATGGCGGTGGCGGCCCCGGCGCAGGGCCAGTCGGTGTTCAGGATCGACTCATTCCCTATCTGCCGGTACCGCTGATCGTGAAACAGGGCGAGCACTACGTTCGCCTAGAGGAACGCGAGCGCCCCCGGTCGATCGGGCGGCTGTCGGCATTCACGGGCAACTCCGGGGTCTTGCTGCGGGCCTATGTCTATGCGCGCATGCTGGGGCGCCGTGGCATGCGGCGCGTGGCGGAGTTCGCCACCCTGAACGCGAACTACCTGATGGCACGGCTGAGCAAGGCAGGGTTCAAGGTTGCCTATCCCTCGCGCCGCGCCAGCCACGAATTCATCGTCACGCTCAAGGACCTGAAGGAACAGACCGGGGTGAGCGCGATGGACTTTGCCAAGCGTCTGCTGGACAAGGGCTTTCACGCCCCGACGACATACTTCCCGTTGCTCGTTCCCGAATGTCTGTTGATCGAGCCGACCGAGACCGAGTCCAAGCAGACCCTGGACGCTTTCGTCGACGCCATGGTCGAGATCCTGGAGGAAGCGCGCACGCGGCCTGAACTGGTGAAGAGCGCGCCGCACACGACGCCGGTTCGTCGTCTGGACGATGTCAAGGCGGTCAGGGAACTCGACGTGAGATGGACTCCAGCGAGCTAGAAAACCCGCACAAAGGCAAGACCGGTCTGCGGCGCGTGTGGAATGCCTTTCTCTATTCGCTGGACGGCTTGAAGGCAGCCTACCGGCACGAGCACGCGTTCCGTCAGGAAGTTCTGGTCGCTCTGGTTCTGGTGCCGACGGCCTTGTGGGTGCCGGTGAGCGGCTCGGGGAAGGCAGCAATGATTGCCAGCGTACTGCTGGTGCTGATCGTCGAACTGTTGAACTCCGCGATTGAGGCGGCGGTGGACCGCATTTCCCTCGATCATCACCGCCTCGCGAAGCGTGCCAAGGACATCGGCAGCGCGGCCGTGATGATTTCCCTGATCAATGTCGTGGTGGTCTGGAGCTTGACGCTGTTCGGTTGACGCGCCAGCGCGCCTGGCGGCGATGACCGGCCGGAACATGCTTTTGCCGAGGTGGACGCTTGGCAGCAGCTTCCCAAACACTTTCATAAAAATCATATACTTTTAGTGCAATTATCGAAGCCTTTATCTCTACTTAAAGATAAATCCATAGAAAAGCAATAATATTTGCTCTTCAGGGCGGGTCACGGCGGGCGAAATGAGCAAAAGGGCCTTCTGGAAGGCGGACTGGTTTCTCGGACTGCTCGTTGTCATCCTCGTGCTCTTTGCATCGAGCAGCGATTTGCTGCAAAGCCTGGAACGCAGCGCGTACGACCTTGGCATGCGCGCTTCCGAGCGCACGCCTTCCGACCGGATCGCGGTCATTGCCATCGACGACCAGAGCATTGCAAATATCGGCCGCTGGCCTTGGCCGCGCGACGTCCATGCGCGGATGATCGAGCGGCTGGCTGCCGCCGGGGTGAAGGTGATCGGTTACGCCTCCTTCTTCTTCGAGCCGCAGGAGGATCCCGGGCTGCGCTACCTGAACCGGTTGATCGACCTGTATCAGGGCTTCCCGCCAAGCACGCAGGCTGCGCTGGCCGACTTCGGCTCCTTGCTGATGGAGGCAGAGGACGCGCTCAACACCGATCGCAAGCTCGCGCTGGCGATCGGCCGGGCGCGCAACGTCGTGCTGCCCATGCTCTTTCAGTTCGGTGAACCGCGCGGCAATCCGGACCGCGGGCTCCCCGAGTTCGTGCTCAACAATCAGTTGAGCAAGGTCGTGGATCGGGTCGGAGCGACCGGCGCCAACCTCTATCCAATTCCCTCCCTCGCCGCCGCGGTTCCGCTCGAGCAGCTTGCTGCCGGCGCGGCAGCTCTGGGGCATCTGAACGTTGCGCCCGACATCGACGGCAGCGTGCGCACCGAACCGCTGGTGGTGCGCTACTACGACCACTACTTCCCCTCGCTTTCCACGATGCTGGCAGCGCAAAGCCTGAACCTCGGACCGCAGGACATCGAGGTTCGCCTGGGCGAGGGCGTGCGACTTGGCGGACTGACGATCGCGACCGACCCCTTCTTGCAGATGTACACCTATTTCTACAAAGGGGTCGAGGGACGCGGCGCCTTCCCGGTCGACTCGTTCTACGATGTCGCGAGCGGCAAGATTCCGGCGGAGAAATATCGCGACAAGATCGTCCTGATCGGCGCCACTGCAGCCGGAGTCGGCAGTTACCAAGTGACGCCGGTCTCCCCGGCGATGCCGCCGGTCATGAGCTTGGCCCACTCGGTTTCCTCGCTCCTCCAGGAAGATTTTGTAGTGAGGCCACCTTGGGCGCGCTGGGCAGAGCTTGGAGCGTATGCGCTGGTGGCACTCTACATCGTGTTGCTCTTGCCCAGACTGGGGGCGGGCACCGGGGCGGCGATCACGGCGACGTTGTTCGTAGCGCTGGTCGGCACGCATTTCGCCCTGATGACGGGGCCGCTGATGTGGCTCCAAGCGATGAGTGCGGTGACGCTGCTGGTCATCGGGCACCTCGCACTGGTGACTAAGCGCTTCATCGTCACGGAACGAGGCAAGGCGAAGTCCGATCTGGAGTCGGCCGAATCCAACCGCATGCTGGGGCTGGCTTTCCAGGGACAGGGCCAGCTGGATCTGGCATTCGACAAGTTCAGAAGAGTGCCGCTGGATGACCAGCTGATGGATAACCTCTACAACCTGGCGTTGGATTTCGAGCGCAAGCGACAATTCAACAAAGCGCACGCGGTGTACGAGCACATGGCCGGGTACGATCCGAAATTCAAGGATCTCGGCCAAAAGCTCGCGCGTGCCAAGCAGATGTCCGAGACGATAGTTCTGGGTGCGGCGCCGAGCCATCCTGGCGGCACGCTGGCGCTGGCGCCCGGAACCGAAAAGCCGATGCTTGGCCGCTATCAAGTCGAACGCGAACTCGGCAAAGGCGCGATGGGCGTTGTTTATTTCGGGCGCGATCCGAAGATCGGTCGTACCGTGGCGATCAAGACGCTCGCGCTGTCCCAGGAATTCGACGGCGAGGAGCTGGAAGAAGTCAAACGGCGTTTCTTTCGCGAGGCAGAAACCGCCGGCCGGCTCAATCATCCCAACATCGTGACGATCTACGATGCCGGCGAAGAACAAGATCTTGCATACATCGCGATGGAGTTCCTCAAGGGCCGGGATCTCGTCGCCTACACGAAGTCTGAAAACCTGCTGCCGCTGCCCAAGGTGCTGTCAATCGTTGGGCGGGTCGCCGAGGCCTTGGGTTATGCTCACCGTCAGAACGTGGTGCACCGAGACGTCAAGCCCGCGAACATCATGTGGGACCCCGACACGGACGCGGTGAAGGTGACCGACTTCGGCATTGCGAGAATCACAGACTCCTCGAAAACCAAGACCGGCATCATCCTGGGCACGCCGTCCTACATGTCTCCGGAACAATTGGCCGGCAAGAAACTCGACGGGCAGTCGGATCTGTTTTCGCTGGGCGTGACGCTCTATCAGTTGGTCTGCGGGATCCTGCCTTTCCAGGGGGAGACAATGACGCAGTTGATGTTCAAGATCGCCAATGAGCCGCCGACGGACATTGTCTCGGTCAATCCGGCGATCCCTCGGTCGCTGGTGGCGATCATCGACAAGGCGTTGGCAAAAGACCCGAACGCGCGATTCAGGACGGGCGAAGAGATGGCTGAAGCGATCCGTCAGTGCGCGCGCGCAGCATTCGGGAGTGTGGACCTCGCACTGTGAGGACTGCCACGTGATCAGTTTGAGCACCGCCTTGGAGATCGCCAAGGCCACGCATACCGGGATGGTGCGCTCGCACAACGAAGACAGTATTGCAGTCGAACCGGACATCGGGCTGGCGGTGCTGGCCGATGGAATGGGTGGCTACAACGCCGGAGAGGTGGCGAGCGGCATCGCCACAGCGCTGATTTCCAACGAGACCAAGGAAGCGCTGACGCGGGTCGATCCGCACACAGTCGACCGGAGCACGGGTACTGTCGCAGCCGCGGCCCTGCTGCGGGATGTGATCGTGAAGGCCAACGCGTCGATCTACCAGTCGGCGAACAGCCAGCCGCAGTATGCGGGCATGGGCACGACTCTGGTCGCCACTCTGTGCTGCGATAACAAGATCACCGTTGCGCACATCGGCGACTCGCGCTGTTACCGATTTCGGGACGGTCGGCTCGAGCAGATCACCCGGGACCATTCACTCCTGCAGGAACAGATCGACAGCGGATTGCTGACCAAGGAAGCCGCCAGGCGCTCCCAAAACAAGAACTTGGTTACGCGCGCCCTGGGTATCGAGCCCGAGGTCGAGGCCGAGATTCATACCTACGAGGTGCGACCGGGGGACATCTATCTGATCTGCTCGGACGGGCTCAATGACATGGTGGAAGACGAGGACATTGCGCTCACGCTCGACGCGTTGGGCGGCAATCTCGTGCTGGCGGCGGAACAGCTCGTGCAGATGGCGAACGATGCCGGCGGGCGCGATAATGTCTCGGTGATCCTGATCAAGGTCAAGAGGGAATTCCCGGCCGAAGGCGGCTGGCTTTCGAAGATCCTCTCCTGGCTCAGATAAACGACCGCGAGGATGTAGCTATGGCGAAGTTGATCGTGACTCTCGATGGCCAAGTGCTCAAAGAACACGAAATCAACAAGGAACGCATGACCATCGGCCGCAAACCGCACAACGACATCCAGATCGACAACCTGGCCGTGAGCGGCGAGCACGCCATGATCATGACGATCCTGAACGATTCTTTTCTTGAGGACCTCGGGAGCACGAACGGTACAGCGGTCAACGGGCAACCCATCAAGAAGCATTTCTTGCAGAACAACGACGTCATCGAGATCGGCAAGTACCGGATCAAGTACGTGAACGATCAGCCAGCCAAGATGACGCGGCAGGAGTTCGAAAAGACCATGGTGCTGCGCACTCCCTCGGGCGGGGCCGGGATAAAGTCCAGGAGCGCGACGGATACTCAGACCAATCTGCAGCCGCCGAGTGCGGAAGACATTCCCGCTGCGCCGCCTGCGGCGCCGCCGGCAGCGCAGCCCGCGATGGCGGCTGGCGCTGCTGCGGCACCAGGCCCTGCTTCTTCCGCTGCGGCAGCACCCAGCGCAGGGCAAGGCACCATCCAGATCCTCTCGGGTCCGAACGCCGGCAAGGAGTTGCCGCTGACAAAAGCGCTCACGACCGTGGGCAAACCAGGCGTTCAAGTCGCGGTCATCGCCAAGAGGCCGCAGGGTTTTTTCATCACTCACGTCGAGGGGGCGACCTTCCCCGTCGTGAATGGGAAAGCGCTCGATGCGCAGGCCCATCTGCTCAATGATCACGACGTGATAGAGCTGGCCGGCGTAAAGATGGAATTCTTCTTCAAGCCTTGAGCGGGCCGGGGACCCGCCTCTCCTTTGCCGTTCATAGGGCGGTTACTTCCGTACCGCGTGCCGTCATATCGCGCGCGAATGCGCCAGCACCCTGAAAGGCGGGCGCAATGAGGAAGCATCTGGTGCGCGTCGGCCTCGGCCTGTTGATCACCGCCATCTTCATCGGTCACGCGGCAGGCTACTACAAGATACCGCTCATAGACCGCATCGAGCTCATTGCCTATGACGCGCGGCTGCGGCTGGTCATGCCCGGTGGCATCGATGAACGCATCGTCATCGTGGACATCGACGAAAAGAGCTTGGCTGCTGAAGGACACTGGCCGTGGCGTCGCGACAAACTCGCGGCCTTGCTCGACAGGTTGTTCGAACACTATGGCGCGCGACTCGTCGCATTCGACATCGTCTTTGCCGAACGCGACGAGAGTTCCGGGTTGAGCGTGCTGAGGCAACTGGCGCAACACGAACTCAAGGACGATCCGAAGTACCAGGCGGTTCTCAAGCAGGTCGAACCTCGTCTGGAGCACGACCGCGCGTTTGCCGAGAAATTGAGGAACCGGCCGGTTGTTCTTGGCTACTACTTCTCGGATGTTGTCCAGAAAGATGGCCAAGGGCGGACGGCTGGAGCCCTTCCGCCACCGGTGCTGCCACCCGGAACGTTCAAAGGCAGAAAGGTGCGGTTCACGAGGTGGTCTGGATATGGAGCAAACCTGCCCGAATTCCAGACTGCAGCCGCGGCAGGTGGGCACTTCAATCCCTGGCCCGATGAAGACGGAATTACCAGGCGAGTGCCGATGCTCGCGGAATATGAAGGCGCGTATTACGAGGCGCTCTCGCTCGCCATTGTGCGCCTGGGGCTGGGCTCGCCGCAGATCGTTCCGGGCTTTCCCGAACAAACGCTGTGGACCGAGAACTACCCTGGTCTGGAATGGCTGGACATTGGCAGCGTGCGCATCCCGATCGATGACATGGTGACGGCCCTTGTGCCGTATCGCGGCAAGAAGGGCAGCTTCCCGTACGTCTCGGCCACCGACGTTTTGCACGCAAGGGCGGACGCGGGAATGCTGAAGAACAGGATCGTGTTGATCGGCACGACCGCACCAGGCCTGTTCGACTTGCGGGCGACCCCGGTGGATCGGGTCTATCCCGGTGTCGAAATCCACGCCAACCTCATTGCCGGCATGCTCGACGGAACGATCAAGCAGCGCCCCCCTTATGTCCTGGGTGCCGAGGTGGCGCTGCTTCTGCTATCTGGGGTCGTGATGGCGGCCATGCTGCCGTTGGTGAATCCACTGCGCGCCACGCTAATCACCGTCTTCGCGCTGGCTGCCGTCTTCGCGACCAACGTGCTGGTGTGGACGGAGGGCAATCTGGTGCTGCCGCTCGCTTCGGGGATGCTGATGATCGCGCTGCTGTTTGCGGTGAACATGTCCTACGGATTCTTCGTGGAGTCCCGGGCGAAGCGCCAGATCACCGGGCTTTTCGGTCAGTATGTCCCGCCGGAGCTGGTAGACGAAATGTCGCGCAACCCGGGCGCCTTTACGATGGAAGGCGAGAGCCGGGAGATGTCCGTGCTGTTCACCGACGTGCGCGGGTTCACCTCGATTTCCGAGGGGCTCGACCCACGGCAGCTGTCCAAACTGATGAACGAGTTCCTGACTCCTCTGACGGGGGTCATCCATCGACACCGGGGCACGATAGACAAGTACATGGGCGATTGCGTCATGGCCTTCTGGGGCGCGCCGGTGCACGATGCGATGCATGCCCGCAACGCAGTGCTGGCTGGGCTCGAGATGCACCAGGTGCTTGCCGAGCTGGCTCCGGAGTTCGAACGGCGCGGCTGGCCAAAGATTCAGATCGGCGTGGGCATCAACAGTGGCCGCATGAGCGTAGGCAACATGGGATCGGAACTCCGCGTTGCCTACACCGTCATGGGCGATGCCGTAAACCTTGCTTCGCGCCTGGAGGGCATCACGAAACAGTACGGCGTCGGATTGATCATCGGCGAAAATACCCGTGCTCAGGTGCAGGATGTCGTATTCCGCGAGCTGGACAGGGTCGTGGTCAAAGGCAAGGACGAACCGGTCACGATCTACGAGCCGCTGGGGCTGCAAGGTGCCCTCGACCCAACCGTTCTGGACGAGCTGAAGCTGTGGGCACAAGCCTTGCGTCTATACCGTTCCCAGAACTGGGACATGGCAGAATTGCAGCTCCTCAACCTGATCAGGGAATATCCTTCGCGCCTGCTCTATCGGGTGTTTCTCGACAGGATCGGAGTGTTTCGCAAGAATCCGCCGGGCGAACAGTGGGACGGGGCCTACCGTTTCGAGACCAAATGACGATGCAAGTGCGAATTCTGGGTTGCAGCGGAGGAATCGGAGGCAATCTGCGGACGACCTCGATGCTGGTCGATGAAGACGTGCTGGTGGACGCAGGAACCGGGGTCGCCGACCTCACGCTGTCCGAGCTCGAGCGTATCGAGCACGTGTTCGTCACGCATTCGCATCTCGACCATATCGCGGCGCTTCCCCTGATTGTCGATACCGTCGGGCCGATGCGCAAGAAGCCGTTCACCGTCCACTGCACGCGCGAGACGATGGGCATCCTGCGCGATCACATTTTCAACTGGAAGGTGTGGCCCGACTTCACGCAGATTCCGAGCAAAGAGAACCCTTACCTCGTCTGGGATCCCCTCGAGGTGGGCGAGCCGGTCGAGATCGGACAGCGTCGGTTCACGGCGTTGCCGGCCAATCATGTCGTGCCTGCAGTCGGATACTGGCTCGATAGCGGTGCGGCGAGCCTCGTGTTCACCGGGGATACGACGACGAACGACGCGCTGTGGGCGGCGGTCAACGACATCGAGAATCTGCGCTACCTGATCATCGAGACCGCATTCCCGAACGCCGAGCGCGAACTTGCGATCGAATCCAAGCACCTTTGTCCGAGCCTGCTCAAGGAGGAACTCGTCAAGCTGCGCAGGCCGGCGCGCATCTTTGTCACCCATCTCAAGCCGGGAGCGGGAACGCAGACCATGGCCGAGGTGGAGGAGGATCTCGCGCACCTCAACCCGCGGATGCTGGCCAATGGACAGGTATTTCGTTTCTAGGCTTCGGCGCGGCTGGCCGCGGAGCAACATCGCTGCGAAGCGTGCGGTGAAGCTGGCCGCCGAGAAGTCGGAAGGGAAACGCGATGAGCACACTGTTTGATGCCAAACCACAGGTCGGCCAGAACCTGGCCGAGATGTCACACAGACTGGAGTTCCAGAAAAGACTCCAGTCTGTAACCAACAAGATCCATGCGACGAGCAATCTCGACGAGATCATGCTCGAGCTGTCGCAGGATATCTGTTCCCTCTTCGACGCCGAGCGCCTCACGATCTACGTCGTTTCGGACGATCGTACGGCGATCGTCTCCAAGGTCAAGACGGGTCTTGCGTCCTTCAAGGACCTGAAGCTGCCGGTCAACGAGCAAAGTATCGCGGGCTACGTCGCGCTGACGAAAAAGGTCGTCAACATCAGGGACGTGTACGACGAGAACGAGCTCAGAGCGCACCATCCTCAGCTGCGTTTCCTGAAAGAGGTCGACCGGCGCACGGGATACCGGACCAAGCAGATGCTCGTGGCGCCGGTTCTGGAACCGGGCGTGGGTGACATGATCGGCGTGGTGCAGGTCATCAACACCAGAAACGGCCAGCCATTCTCGCATGTCGCCGAGGAGGGCATTACCCACCTGACCGAAACGCTCGCAATTGCTCTCAAGCAGCGCTCCCGCGCGGCGGCGATGCTGCGGGGCAAGTACGATTCTCTGGTCACCGATGCGGTGCTTTCGGGCGAGGAGATGGAGCTTGCCACCCGGTCGGCGCGAAGGAAGAACATCGATATCGAGGACGTCTTGATCGATGAATTCCAGGTCAAGCCTTCCGCAATCGGCGCCGCGTTGTCCAAGTTCTTTGCGGTGCCCTATGAGCCGTTCAGGCCGGACCGCATCAAGCCGATGGATCTGCTCAAGAATCTGAAGCGGGACTTCGTGGAAAGCAGCCACTGGGTCCCGGTCGAGGACAGCAAGGAAGGATTGATCGTCCTGACGACCGATCCGGAACGGGTGCGTGCCTCGAAGGTGGTCAACAACATCTTTCCCAAGCACCGGATCGTCTACAAGGTGTGCACGCGCCGGGAGTTTGCGGCTACGCTGGACCAGTTCTTCGGTGCGGAAACCGGGGATTCCTCGTCCATCGGCGAGCTTTTGCAGAGCATGGACGAGGAGGGCGACGAAGAAGGCGGCGGGGGAGGAGTCGATGAGGCCTCTCTGGCCCAGGACAACGAACTGGTAAAGCTCGTCAACAAGATCATCATCGACGCTTATCATCAAGGCGCTTCGGACATACACATCGAGCCATACCCCGGCAAGGCGAAGACCGAAGTCCGGTTCCGCAAGGACGGTGCGCTGCAGCCGTACATTTCGGTGCCGGCCAGCTATCGCAACGCACTTGCCGCACGGCTCAAGATCATGTGCGATCTCGACATCGCCGAGAAGCGCAAGCCGCAGGATGGAAAGATCAAGTTCAAGAAATTCGGGCCTCTCGACATCGAGCTGCGGGTGGCTACCATCCCTTCGGCCGGGGGCGTTGAAGATATCGTCATGCGGATTCTTTCCGCCGGCGAACCGATTCCACTGGACAAACTCGGGCTCTCGGAGCGCAATCTCAAGACGCTCAAGGAAGTGGTGTCGAAGCCTTACGGACTGTTCTTCGTCTGCGGACCGACCGGATCGGGCAAGACGACCACGCTGCATTCGGTCCTCGGCTACCTGAACACGCCGGATACGAAGATCTGGACCGCCGAAGATCCCGTCGAGATTACGCAGAAGGGCTTGCGCCAGGTCCAGATGAATCCAAAGGCCGGCCTGACATTCGCCACCGCCATGCGAGCATTCCTCCGGGCCGATCCGGACATCATCATGGTCGGCGAAATGCGCGACAAGGAAACCACCGCCATCGGCATCGAAGCCTCGCTCACCGGTCACCTCGTGCTTGCGACGCTGCACACCAACAGCGCGCCGGAATCCATCGTCCGTCTGCTCGACATGGGGATGGATCCGTTCAACTTCGCGGACGCCTTGCTAGGCGTGTTGGCACAACGCCTCGCCAGGAGGCTCTGCGTGAAGTGCAAGACGCCGCACATCGCGACCCAGGACGAGCTGCGCATGCTGCTGGAAGAGTACTGCGTCGAACTGAAGAATACGGAGGCCTGGAAACGCGATCCCAAAGCAGCCTACGAGAACCTCTATCGCGAGTGGGTCAGATCATTTGCTGACGAGAAGGGACAGTTCACGCTCTATACACCGGTGGGCTGCGAGGTCTGCGGAGGAACGGGGTACAAGGGACGGGTCGGTCTGCACGAACTGCTGGTCGGGACCGATGCGGTCAAGAAGCACATCCAGGAGCACTCGAGGGTCGCCGAGGTGCTTGCCACGGCGCTGTCGGAGGGCATGCGTACCTTGAAGCAGGACGGCGTGGAAAAGGTACTGATGGGAATCACAGACATTCACCAGGTTCGGGCGGTCTGTATCAAGTAGCGGGCTTGCAGGGAAAGTGAACGGCGAAGAGCATCTTGCGTCGGGCGCGCCAGGCAGCGCGGACCCGTTGCGCAGGCTGGAGGAACTCAACCGGATCGGGATTTCCCTGTCCCGGGAAAAGAACATCACTCGCCTGCTCGAGGCGATCCTGGTCGCCGCCAAGAAGATCACCAATGCCGACGGCGGGACACTTTACCGGGTCGACAGCGAAGGCAAGCGCGTGCACTTCGAGATTCTGCGCACCGACTCGCTGGGCATCGCGATGGGCGGGACCACCGGAGTGCAGATTCCCTTCGATCCGGTGCGGCTGTACGACGAAAACGGCCAGCCCAACAATTCCATGGTCGTGGCGTACTCGGTGCTGCACGACGAGACGGTCAATGTGGCCGATGCTTACACCGAGAAGGGATTCGATTTCAGCGGAACGAAGCGATTCGACAGGAAGACCGGCTACCGGTCCAAGTCCTTTCTGACCGTTCCGATGAAGAATCATGAGAACGAGATCATCGGTGTTCTACAGCTGATCAACGCGAAGGATCGCAGCAGCGGCGCGATCGTGCCGTTTTCGAAGGCCGATCAGCATCTCGCCGAATCGCTCGCCTCCCAGGCCGCGGTTGCGCTGACCAACCGGCAGCTCATCAACCAGCTCGAAGAGCTGTTCGAGTCGTTCATCAATCTGATCAACGCAGCCATCGACGACAAGTCTCCTTATACCGGCGGCCATTGTCAGCGCGTCCCCGTACTCACGATGATGCTTGCCGAGGCCGTGAACGAGACCACTGCGGGCCCGCTCGCCGATTTCCGGATGAGCGACGATGACCGTTACGAACTGAAGATCGCGGGTTTGCTGCATGACTGCGGAAAAGTCACCACGCCGGTTCACGTGGTGGACAAGGCAACCAAGCTGCAGACCATATTCGACCGCATCGCACTGATCGATACGCGGTTCGAGGTCATCAAGCGGGACGCGGAGATCGCGATGTTGAAGGCCAAGCTGGCGGCGCCCGGCAATCCAGACGGCGAATGGCAGCGGGCCGAGCGGGAGTTCCATGTGCGGCTGCGTCAGATCAACGAGGACCGCGAGTTCCTGCGCTTCGCCAACATCGGTTCGGAGGCGATGCGCGAAGAGGACCAGGAAAGAGTGCGGCAGATCTCGCGGACTTATCGCTGGCGCGACGTGAGCGGCAACGAGGCGGAGTTCCTGACCGCGGACGAAGTCAAGAACCTTTCGATCCGGTCCGGGACGTTGACTCCCGAGGAACGCCAGATCATCAATCACCACATCGAAGTGACGATCAAGATGCTGGAATCGCTGCCGTGGCCGCGCCACCTGCGCAATGTGCCGGAGTACGCAGGCGGGCATCACGAGCGCATGGACGGCAAGGGCTATCCGCGGGGCCTGAGGCGCGAACAGATGTCGGTGCAGGCCCGCATCATGGGCATCGCCGACATCTTCGAGGCGCTGACGGCCAAGGACCGTCCCTACAAGAAAGGCAAGACTCTCTCGGAAGCGTTGCACATCCTCGGGAAGTTCAAGCTGAACGGCCACATCGACCCGGATCTGTTCGACATCTTCGTTCGCAGCAAGGTCTACGTGAAGTACGCGCAGCAGTTCCTCGACCCCGATCAGATCGATCAGGTCGACGAGACGCGAATTCCCGGCTACTCCAGCGTGTGACACGGAGTGTCATTTCCTGCCGGCTCGAACTTTTTCGATCCCGAGGCAGCGGGATCGGGTTTCCCGCGCGAAGCCGGCGGATCGATCGACCGATGTCGTGGTTCGCTCCTGCAAGCCTCAAACGCCGTTGTAAGCCTCTGTTTTGATACGCGTTAGCCGGTCCATCGGGTTCGCGCTAAAAAACGGCTGAAGCTCCTGACTGGCTGGCACAGCGCTTGCCAATTGAAGCACCGAGCACACGGATTCCAACATGTGTGTTTGCTTGATCAACCAGTTAAGGAGTCATCCATGAAGGCCGTTCAGAAGGGTTTTACCCTCATCGAACTGATGATCGTGGTCGCGATCATCGGTATCCTGGCCGCGGTGGCGTTGCCTGCCTACCAGGATTACACCGCGCGCTCGAAGATGTCCGAAGTGATTCTCGCGGCGTCGGCTTGCCGCACCAGCATCACCGAGACCGTGCAGTCGGC